>NZ_JAUSVX010000021.1 GCF_030814995.1 Labrys wisconsinensis
CTCGCCGCCGCGCACGTCGAAGTCCACGCCCTTCAGCGCGTGCACCCCGCCGAAGGACTTGGTGATCGCCGTCAGCCTGGCAAGGTCCGTCATGACCGGGCTGGCCCGGACTGTGCGGCGACGAGATGAGACGGGCTTCGGCCCATGGCGTCAAACCTCCCGGGAGGACGAGACGGTCGCGACGATAGGTGGCAGGACTCTCGAAATCAAGATATTAATTGCAAATAGTTCGCTATTATGCAATAATTTGCTCTATAGCACTTGGTGCCCAGGGTGCTCGGACTCCCGTAGAAAGGGGCCCTGTCCAACGGCGATCTCCATCCGCAAAGCGTGCCATGCCCCGCCCCCCTCGCGACGAAGAGACCATCCTGCATATCGCGCGGCTGCACCACGAGGAGGGGCTGATGCAGACCGAGATCGCCCGGGACCTGAAGATCTCGGAGGCGACCGTCAGCCGCTATCTCAGGCAGGCGATGGAGCTCGGCTTCATCGAGGTGCGCGTCGCTTCGCGCGCCTTCCGCAACTTCGACCTGGAGCGCCGGCTCGTCCGCCGGTTCGGCCTCGTCTCCGCCATCGTCATCGAGCCGCGGACCTCCGCGGCCGAGACGCGCCGGATCCTCGGCAATGCCGCCGGCCGGGCGCTGGAGGATCTCCTCGCCAACGGCTCCGTCATCGGCGTCTCGAACGGCGAGACCGTCGCCGCCGTCGCGGCCGAAGCCCGGCGGTCGCGTTCGGCCCATATCGACGTCGTCACGCTGATCGGCGGCGTCGGGCGGGCGGAGGAGGCGACGCATACCGGCCAGATCTGCCGGACGCTGGCGGACCGTCTCGGCGGCCGCTCCTGGATCCTGCCGGTGCCGGCCGTCGTCGACAGCCCCGCCCTGGCCGAGACGCTGCGCGGGATGGAGGCCTTCCGCGAGGTCTTCTCGCTGTTCGACCGGATGACGGTCGCCGTCATCGGCGTCGGGGCGCTGACGCCGGAATCCTCGACCTTCCAGCACGGCCTGTTCACGCAGGGCCATCTTCGGGGCATCGTCGCGCGCCATGCGGCCGGCTCGATCTGCGCACGTTTCTACGACGCGGACGGCAAGGGCCTGCCGACGGATCTCGATGCCTGCACGCTCTCCATCACCCTGGAGCAGCTCGCCACGGTGCCGCATCGCTTCGCCGTGGCGCTGGGAGCCGACAAGGTCCCGGCGATCCGCGCCGGGATCGCCGGCCGCCTGATCAACATGCTGGGCACGGACGCGCCGACGGCGGAGGCCCTGCTGGGATGACCCTTGGTCACCAGCAGGTGTAGCCGCCGTCCACCTGCACGATCGAGCCTGTCAGCAGGCTCGAGGCGTCGCAGGCGAGGAAGAGGATGGCCGAGGCGACCTCGTCGACGCGGCCGAGGCGCGCCATCGGCGTGTTGCCGATCCAGGCCGCATACATCGCCGGGTCGTCCCGGACGAGGGCGTTGAGCTCGGTGTCGATATAGGTCGGCGCCACCGCGTTGACGCGCACGCCCCGGCTCGCCCATTCGGCCGCCAGCGACTTGGTGAGGTGGTGGACGGCCGCCTTGGAGGCGTTGTAGTGCGCCTGCTCCTGCGGCTTGTTGACGATGAAGCCGGACATCGAGCCGATATTGACGATCGAGCCGCTGCCCGCCGCCAGCATCGACCGCCCGAAGGTGCGCGAGCACCAGAACAGGCCGTTCAGGTTGACGTCGAGGACCTTGAGCCAGCGCTCGTCGGTCATGGTCTCCGCCGGCGTGTTGCTGAGGGCGATGCCGGCATTGTTGACGAGGATATCCATGCGGCCGTGCCGGGCGAGGAGGTCGTCGTGCAGCCGCTCGACGGCGGCGCGATCGGCGACGTCGAGCTGGGCGGCCTCGACACGAGCGCCGCGGGCGGCGAGGCCGGCGCAGGCCGTCCGGACCCGCTCCTCGTCGAGGTCGGTCATCACCACATGGGCGCCGGCTTCCTCGAGCGCCTCGCAGGCGGCGAGCCCGATGCCGCGACCGGCGCCGGTCACCACGGCGACCTTGCCGGTCAGATCGTATTTCTTCAGATAGGACATCGTTCCCTCGATGGGCAGCGCGAAAAACCAGGCGGGCGACGGGCAATGCCCGCCGCCCGGCAGCCCCGGACAGGTCAGAACACCGAGTCGGGCCGGTAATATCTGTCGACGTTCTCCTTGGAGATAACTTCCGGCTTGATCAGGTAATGCTTGGGGAATTCGGCCGGAAGCTCGCCCTTGACGCTCTTCATGCCGATCTCCACGCCGGTCCGTCCGATCAGGTCGGGGTCGTTGAGGCCGGTGGCGCCGTACTTGCCTTCCTTGATCAGGGCGAGGGCTTCCTTCTGGCCGTCGGCCGCCGCGAGCAGCAGCACGCCGTCCAGCTTGTGGGCGGCCTCCAGGGCGCGGCGGGCGCCGAGAACCATGCTGTCGTTCTCGCCGATCACCACGTTGACGTCGGGATGGGCGGTGATGATGTCCTCCATGGCGCTCACGCCGCCTTCGGACGTCCAGCCGCCCCATCCCTGGGCCACGATGTTCAGCTTGGCCACGCCGCTGCCGGCAAGCTGGCCTTCGACATAGCCGCGGACGACGCCCATGCGCCGGTTCTCGCCGCCGGGATTGCCCTGGTTGCCGGAGATGATGGCGACCGTGGCCGGCTTGCCGCCCAGCGTCTTCGCCAGCCATCTGCCGACCAGCTCGCCGTTCTCGACATTCGAGGACTGCACGTGGGTGACGAAATTGGCCTTGGGATTGAGGTCGGCGTCGATGACGACGACCTTGATGCCCGCCGCCGACGCGGCGTTGACGGCGGGGACGAGGCCTTCGGGATCCTGCGGGTTGACGAGCAGCAGGGAAACCTTGCGGGCGACCATGTCCTCGATGTCGGAAATCTGCTTGTTCATGTCGCGCTGCCCGTCGGAGGACAGGACGTCGCAGCCGAGCTTCTTGCCCTCGTCGCGCACGGCGGCTTCCTGCGCCGCGTAATAGGGCGCGTTGAGCGTCGACATGGAGATGCCGATCTTGCAGTCGGCAGCCTGGGCGGCGGCACCGGTCAGGCTGGTCACGACGCCGGCCAGCAGGGCGGCGGCGATCTTGTTCGGCGATGTCATGGCGTTTCTCCCTTCAGGCGTTCTTTCGCGATGGCCTCGTCCGCCGCACCTGCGATGCGGCGGCGGGCTATTCCCCGTACGGCACCCAGATGGTCTTGACCTGGATGGACCGGCGCAGGAATTGGGGGCCCAGCCCATGGATCGGGCTCGACCAGTCGAGGCCGCCGGGCCCGACGGCCCAGACCGGCTTGACGTTGCCGGCCGAGCGCTCCTCGGCGGCACGGATCTCCCCCGGCTCGCCGGCGGTCCACAGCGCGTCGACGTCGTCGTGATCGGCCAGCGTCGCGGTCAGCGCCGCCCGCTCGCCGGTGACGATGTTGACCACGCCGGCCGGCACGTCCGAGGTCTCCAGCACCTGGTAGAAGTCGGTGGCGACGAGCGGATGGGCCTGGGAGGGCAGCACCACCACGCGGTTGCCCATGGCGATCGCCGGCGCGACCAGGGAGACGAAGGCGAGCAGCGGCGCCTCGTCCGGGCAGGCGATGGCGATGACGCCCCAGGGCTCGTTCATCGCCAGGGTGACGTGCCGGCTGCGCGTCGACTGCACCCGGCCGTCGAACTTGTCGGCATAGCCGGCATAGAAGGTCAGGCGGCGCACGGCCAGCGCCACCTCCTCGGCCGCGGCCTCGGGCGTGACGCCGGTCAGCGCCTCGATGCGGTCGGCGAATTCTTGCGCCCTGGCCTCGAGGTTCTCGGCCAGGAAGAACAGCACCTGCGCCCGGGCATGGGCGCTGGCGGCGGACCAGCCGGCCGCCTTCTGAGCCGCCTCGACCGCGTTGCGGATGTCCTTGCGGTTGCCGAGGCCGGCCTGGGAGACCGGGCGGCCCTTGGCGTCGGACACGGTGTAGCTGGCGCCGCCGTCGGGCCGCGCCTGCTTGCCGCCGACATAAAGCTTGGCGGTGCGGTCGAGCCGCGGCGCCGCGCCGTCGGCGGCCGAGACGGCCGGCGCCGGGGCCGCGGTGAAGTCCGCCGCCGCGGCGGGCGCGGCCCTGCGCGCCTTGCGGGCGGCCTTGTCGGGCGCCTTCAGATATTCGGCCATGCCGGCATGGCCGCCCTCCCGGCCATAGCCGCTTTCGCGGTAGCCGCCGAAGCCGGCGGCGGCGTCGAACATGTTGGTGCCGTTGAGCCAGATCACCCCGGCCTTGATGCGGGCGGCCGCGTCGAGGGCGACGTTCAGCGTCTCCGACCAGATCGAGGCGCTGAGGCCGTAGCGGGTGTTGTTGGCGAGCGCCACCGCCTCGTCCTGGGTGCGGAAGGTCATGGTGACCAGCACCGGGCCGAAGATCTCCTCCTGCGCCACGATCGAGGCCGGCGCGACGCCGGTGAGGATGGTCGGCGGGAAGAAGAAGCCTCGTGTCGGCAGGGCGATGTCCGGCTGCCAGCAGGCGGCGCCCTCGGCGCGGCCGGCCTCGACCAGGCTGCGGATGCGCTCGAGCTGCACGCCGGCGGCGACCGCGCCGATGTCGGTGGACTTGTCGAGGGGATCGCCGACCCGCAATCTCTGCGCCCGTGCCTTCAGCCGGGCGTGGAAGCGATCGGCCACGGCCTCGTGCACGAGCAGGCGCGAGCCGGCGCAGCAGACCTGGCCCTGGTTGAACCAGACGGCGTCGACCACGCCCTCGACCGCGCTGTCGAGATCGGCGTCGTCGAAGACGACGAAGGGCGACTTGCCGCCGAGCTCGAGCGACAGCTTCTTGCCCGTGCCGGCGGTGGCGCGGCGGATCAGGCGGCCGACCTCGGTGGAGCCGGTGAAGGCGATCTTGTCGACGCCGGGGTGCTCGACCAGCGCCGCGCCGGTCGCCCCGTCGCCGGTGACGATGTTGACGACGCCGGCCGGCAGGCCGGCCTCGCGGCAGAGCTCGGCGAAGGCGACGGCCGTGAGCGGAGTGAACTCGGCCGGCTTCAGCACCACGGTGTTGCCGGCGGCCAGCGCCGGCGCCACCTTCCAGGCCAGCATCAGCAGCGGGAAGTTCCAGGGGATGATCTGGCCGCAGACGCCGACCGGCTCATGGCCGGGGAACTCGGCCTCCAGCACCTCGGCCCAGCCGGCATGGTGGTAGAAATGGCGCACGGCCAGCGGGATATCGCCGTCGCGGCTCTCGCGGATCGGCTTGCCGTTGTCCATGCTCTCCAGCACCGCGAAGAAGCGCTCGCGCTTCTGCAGCAGGCGGGCCAGGGCGTAGAGATGGCGGGCCCGGACATGACCGGGCAGGGCCGACCAGGCCGGCAGCACCCGGCGGGCGGCGGCGACCGCCGCGTCGATGTCGGCCTTGCCACCCTGCGCGGCGGCGATCAGCACCTCGCCGCTGGCGGGGTTGACCACCTCGAAGCTGCCGCCCTCGGCGGGGTCGACGAAGGCGCCGTCGATGAAATGGCGGGTGCGGCCGCCCTTGGCGGCCAGCCAGGCGAGGACGGCATCGTTCGCCTCGGGGGCCGGGCCGTACTCCATGGTCTCAAGGATCTCGCTGACGCTGGGCATGGGCTCTTCAGGCGATGGCGTGGTGGGAGGCGGCGGAATAGCGGCCGGTGACGAAATGCTCGATCTGGCGCTCGATGTCGGTCAGCAGCGAGCTCGCCCCGAAGCGGAACAGGTCGGGCTGCAGCCAGTCGTTGCCGAGCTCCTCCTTCATCAGGCTCATCCAGGTCAGCGCCTCCTTGGCCGAGGCGATGCCGCCGGCCGGCTTGAAGCCGACCTTGTGGCCGGTGACCTCGCCATAGGCGCGGATGGCCCGGCACATGACGAGGCCGACCGGCAGGGTGGCGTTGACGCCCTCCTTGCCGGTGGAGGTCTTGATGAAGTCGGCGCCCGCCATCATCGCCACCATGCTGGCCTTGTGGACGTTGCGCAGCGACTTGAGGTCGCCGGTGGCGAGGATCGCCTTGAGATGGGCCTCGCCGCAGGCTTCGCGCATCTGGACGATCTCGTCGTAGAGCGCCTGCCAGTCCTGGCCGAGCACATGGGCGCGGGTGATGACGATGTCGATCTCGCGCGCGCCCTCGGCCACGGCGTAGCGGATCTCGGCCAGGCGCAGGGGAAGCGGCATCAGCCCGGCGGGAAAGCCGGTCGCGACCGAGGCGACGGGTATGCCGGAGCCGGCGAGGGCGGCCACGGCCGGCGCCACCATGGTGGGATAGACGCAGACCGCGCCGGTGGTCGGGGCGGCCTTGAGGCCGAGGGCCTCGGTAAGGTCGGGGCGCAGCGGCCGGCGCGCCTTGGCGCAAAGCCGTGCCACGCGCGCCGGCGTGTCGTCGCCGGCGAGGGTGGTGAGGTCGATCAGGCCGATGGCGCGCACCAGCCAGGCCGCCTGCCAGGCCTTCTTGACGCTGCGGCGCGCCGGCAGGCTGGCCGCGCGCCGCTCGACGGCGCTGAGATTGGCCCTGGCACCCTCGACGAGGTCGAGGGCGAGCGGCATGCCGGGGTTGCGGGGCGTGTTGGCGAGCATGTCCGTTTCCCTATTCGGCCGTGGCCGGGCGGCCGAGGGCCTCGAGCACCCGGGCGGCGATGCCCTCGGGGGTGAGGCCGAAGCTGCGATAGACCTCGGGCCCCGGGCCGGAGAAGCCGAAGCCGGTGACGCCGAAGACGTGGTCCTCGTCAGGGACGAAGCGGGTCCAGCCGAAGGGCGAGGCGGCCTCGACCGCAAAGCGCGGCGCCGCGCCCAGCACGGAGCGGCGATAGTCCGCCGGCTGCTCGGCGAAGCGCTCCCAGCAGGGCATGGAGACCACGGCCGCGGCGACGCCCCGGCCGGCGAGGAGGTCGCGCGCCGCCACCGCGAGGCTCACCTCCGAGCCGGTGGCCAGCAGGGTGACGTCGCGCGGCCCTTCGGCCTCGGCCAGCACGTAAGCGCCGCGGCGCGACAGCATCTGCGACGCCGGCGCGAGACGCACCGGCTCGACCTTCTGGCGGGCGGCGACCATGACGCTCGGCCCGGTGCCGGCGACGGCGTCGTACCAGCATTCCAACGCCTCGACGGCATCGGCCGGGCGGTAGACCTTGAGGCCGGGGATCGCCCGCAGCGAAGCGAGCTGCTCGACCGGCTGGTGGGTCGGCCCGTCCTCGCCGACGCCGATGGAATCGTGGGTGAACAGGAAGACGACGCGGATGCCCATCAGCGCCGCCAGGCGGATCGACGGCCGGCAATAGTCGCTGAAGGTCAGGTAGGTCGCGCCGTAGGGCAGGAGGCCCCCGTGCAGGGCCATGCCGTTCAGGGCGGCGGCCATGGCATGCTCGCGGATGCCGTAGGCGACATGCGAGCCGGCGAAAGCGCCCGGCGCGAGCGGGCTCATGCCCTCGGCCTGGGAGAGCACGCTGGAGGTGAGGTCGGCGGAGCCGCCTGTCATCTCCGGCATATGCCGGGACAGCAGCCCGACGGCGTCGCGGCTCGCCTGGCGCACGGGGATGGCCTGCGGGGTCTCGGCCAGGGCTGCGAGGGCGGCCTCGACCGCCGCCTTCAGGCCCTGCGGCAGCAGGCCGGCGGTGCGGCGCTCGAACTCGGCGCGCCGGGCCGGCTCCGCCTGGTCGAGCCGGCGGCGCCAGGCGGCGCTTTCCGTCTCGCCGCGCCGGCCGACGGCGCGCCAGGCCTCGGCGATGTCCGAAGGGATCTCGAAAGCCGGATACGGCCAGTCCAGGGCCTGGCGCAGGCCGGCGAGCTCCGCCTCCCCGAGCGGCGAGCCGTGGACGACGGAACGGCCTTCCTTGGTCGGCGCGCCGAAGCCGATGCGGGTGCGCGCGGCGATCAGGGTCGGGCGGTCGGAGGCGCGGGCGCAGCGCAGCGCCGCGTCGATCGCCTCGGGATCATGGCCGTCGACGGCGATGGCAGCCCAGTTCGAGGCCTCGAAGCGCTTGACCTGGTCGTCCGAGGTGCTGACCGCCGTCGGGCCGTCGATGGTGGTGCCGTTGTCGTCGAAGATGACGGTGAGGCGGGAGAGCCTGAGGTGCCCGGCGAGGGAGATCGCCTCCTGGCTGATGCCCTCCATCAGGCAGCCGTCGCCGCAGAAGACATAGGTGCGGTGGTCGACGAGCTCGTCGCCGAAGCGGGCGTTCATCATCCGCTCGGCCAGCGCCATGCCGACGGCGGTGGCGATGCCCTGGCCGAGCGGACCGGTGGTGGTCTCGATGCCGGGGAAATGCCGGTATTCGGGATGGCCGGCGGCGCGGGCATGCGCCCGGCGGAACTGCTTCAGCTCGTCCAGGCCCACGCCGGGATAGCCGGTGAGATGCAGCAGGCCGTAGAGCAGCATCGAGCCGTGGCCGTTCGACAGGACGAAGCGGTCGCGGTCGGCCCAGTCCGGCCGGGCGGCGTCGAACTTGAGGTGCCGGGAGAACAGCACCGCGGCCAGGTCCGCCATCCCCAGCGGCATGCCGGGATGGCCGGACTTCGCCGCCTCCACCGCGTCCGCCGCCAGGAAGCGCAGCGCATGCGCCATGCGCCGGATGCCGCCGGCTGCCTCGGTCTCGACCACGATCGCCTCCTCGTCACGCTCCGCTGCCGCGGATCGGGTGGGAGTAAAGCGGTGCCGTACGGAAATTGCAATAACATCGATATAAAGAAATTTATTGCATAAAACCTGAGAGATGCGCGTCGGCCTGCGCGTTCGGTGCTCATTGGAGCGGCTGATCGCCTTGTTCGAACAGGGCCGAGGGCACCAACGCCCGCGTCAGGCTGCTCTCATCGGCACCTGCATTCTTCGAGTATTTTTTTTGAATACACAAAGAATACAATTTCATTGACTCGAGGGAGGACGCGTGCGAATGACGCCCACGCCCCAACCGTCGGGCTCGAGCGTCGGCAGCCACTCAAGACGGGAGGTTCCTCGTGAAAAGCAGCAAAAGCAGCCTCTACGACGATCTGAAGCAGCAGATCCTGACGATGGAGCTCGAGCCGGACGCGGATCTCGACGAGATGGTCCTGTGCGAGCGTTACGGGCTCTCCCGCACGCCCGTGCGCGAGGTTTTCCGGCGCCTCGCCGGCGAGGGCTACATCGACATCCGCGAGAACAAGGGCGCTCGCGTCATCCCGATGAACCATTCGACGCTGCGGCATTTCTTTCTGGTCGCGCCGATGGTCTATGCGGCGATCGGGCGGCTGGCGGTCCAGAACTTTACCAGGCCGCAGCTCTCGGACCTCAGCACCACGCAGGAGCGTTTCCGCGCCGCCAGCAACGCGGGCGACGCGTCCGCGATGGTCCTCGAGAACAACCGGTTCCACGAGATCATGGGTGAGATGTCGCGGAACGTCTATCTGCAGCCGAGCCTCGGCCGGCTGCTGATCGACCATGCCCGCATTGGCCACACCTTCTTCCGGCCGCGCAACGACGACATGCGCCAACGGCTGACGCTGGCCGTCCAGCATCATGACGGCTTCATCGCGGCCATCGAACGGCACGACGAGGACGCCGTCGTCGACCTCGTCTTCGAGCATTGGGAACTGTCGCGGGAGAACATGGAGATGTTCATCGCGCCGCAAGGGCTGAAGGCGGACGCGCTCGTCGATGGACCCACCACCTCATCGATGGAGAAGACGTCTTGAGATTCGAGGGCATCTACACGCCCGCGGTGACGCCGCTGACGCCGGACGGGCAGATCGACAGACAAGCGTTCGCTGAGGTGCTGGAGCAACTGATCGAAGCGAAGATCCACGGCATCATCATCGGCGGCTCGACCGGTGAGTATTATGCGCACACCGCCCAGGAGCGCTTCGACCTCGCCGCCCACGCCAAGGACGTCATCGGCACGCGGCTGCCGCTGATCGTCGGCACCGGGGCGACGCGCACCGAGGACTCTGTCGCCTATGCGAAGGCCGCGCGGGCCATCGGCGCGGACGCCATCCTGGTCACCTCGCCGCCCTACGCGCTGCCGACCGAACGCGAGAATGCCGTGCACGCCCTGACGATCGACCGGGCGGCCAATCTGCCGATCATGCTCTACAACTATCCCGGACGCATGGGCGTCTCGATGGGCGAGGACTATCTCGCCCGGGTCGGCAAATCGAAGAACGTCGTCGCCATCAAGGAAAGTTCCGGCGACATGGGGCGCGTCCATCTCCTGGCGCGCGAGTTCCCGCATATCGGCCTGTCCTGCGGCTGGGACGACCAGGCCCTGGAGTTCTTCGCCTGGGGCGCCCGCAGCTGGGTCTGCGCCGGCTCCAATTTCCTGCCTCGCGAGCATGTCGCCCTCTACGAGGCCTGTGTCCTCGAGAAGAACTTCGACAAGGGTCGCCGCATCATGTCGGCGATGCTGCCGCTCATGAGTTTCCTCGACGGCGGCAAGTTCGTGCAGTCGATCAAGTTCGGATGCGAGCTGATCGGCCTCGACGTCGGGACTGTGCGGTCACCGCTTCGCCCTCTCAATTCCGAAGAAAAGCGCGCCCTGCAGACGGTGGTCGTCACGCTGAAGCGCACCGTTGCGCAAGTCACGTCCGGAGCGAACAATGGGTGATCTTCTGACCGCAGCGGAATACGCGGCGCTGGCCGGAACGATATCCTTCCCGTCCAACGCCTTCATCAACGGCGCTTTTCGTCCTTCCGCCTCCGGCAAGACTTTCGAAACGCGAAATCCCGCAACCGGCGAGCTTCTGGCCGAGGTCGCCGCCTGCGATGCCGCCGATGTCGACTACGCCGTCGGCAAGGCCAGGCAAGCCTTCGACGACGGGCGCTGGCATTTGCGCTCGCCGGGCGAGCGCAAGGCCGTGCTCCTCGCCTTCGCCAGGCTGCTCGAGCGCAATCGGCACGAGCTAGCAGTGATGGAGAGCCTCGACAGCGGCAAGCCCGTCCGCGAATGCCAGACGATCGACATCCCGGATACGATCCATACCCTTCGCTGGCATGCCGAGCTGATCGACAAGATCTACGACAACACGGCGCCCGTCGGGTCGAGCGCGCTGACGCTGGTCGTGCGGGAGCCGATCGGTGTCGTCGGCTGCGTGCTGCCCTGGAACTTTCCGCTGCTGATGCTCGCCTGGAAGATCGGGCCGGCGCTGGCGGCCGGGTGCTCGGTGATCGTCAAGCCGGCGGAGCAGACGTCGCTGACCGCCCTGCGCGTGGCCGAGCTCGCCCATGAGGCCGGCATCCCCGCCGGCGTCCTCAACGTGGTCACCGGCACCGGAAAGGATGCGGGCGAGCCCATCGGCCGCCACAACGACGTCGCCATGGTGAGCTTCACCGGGTCGACGCTCACGGGCCGGCGCTTCCTGCACTATGCCGCGGAGTCCAACCTGAAACGCGTCGTGCTCGAATGCGGCGGCAAGAACCCGGCCGTCGTGCTCGACGACGCCGAGGACCTCGACCTCGTGGCCGAGCAGGTCGTCAACGGCGCCTTCTGGAACATGGGCGAGAACTGCTCGGCGACCTCGCGCCTGATCGTCCAGGCCTCGGTCAAGGACGAGCTTCTTGCCCGGATGGGCGCCTATATCCGCGAATGGAAGATGGGCAACCCGCTCGACCCCGAGAACCGGGTGGGAGCGCTCGTCAGCCCGGCCCATTTCGAGAAGGTGAAGTCCTATCTCGGCCAGGCCGTCACCGAGAAGCTCTCGGTCGTCCACGGCGGCAGGGCGCGTGACGGGATCTATGTCGAGCCGACCGTCGTCGACGGCGTCGGGCGCGACAGCCGCCTGTTCCAGGAGGAAATTTTCGGACCCGTCCTCTCGGTCACGACGTTCAACAGCCTGTCCGAGGCCGTCGCCCTCGCCAACGATACCGCCTACGGCCTCGCGGCGTCGGTCTACACGGGAAGCCTGCGCAAGGCGATCAAGCTGGCGCGGGAAATCCGCGCCGGTGTCGTCACCGTCAACTGCTTCGGCGAAGGCGACGCGACCACGCCCTTCGGCGGCACCAAGGAGTCCGGCTTCGGCGGGCGCGACAAGTCGATCTTCGCGCATGACCAGTATACCGAGCTGAAGACGATCTGGATCGACGTTTCCGACCGGTCTGTCGACGAGACGGTGCGATGACCGAGCGGCCGATCAGGCGCCTCCCGGTCAACACGGGAACCTCCGGCTGGGAGGCGATCAGCACACGCGCCGCTCCCATCCGGACGCTTGAGAGGCCGATCACCGCCGACTGGCTCATCATCGGAGCCGGCTTTGCCGGACTGTCCGCGGCGCGCAGGCTGTCCCAGCTCCTGCCCGATCAGACGATCGTGGTCCTCGACGCGCACGAAATCGCCAAGGGAACGGCGGGCCGGAACTCCGGCTTCATGATCGATGTCCCGCACAATCTGGCGGCTGGCGACTACTCGGCAGCCGACGACGCGGCGACGGCGCTCGAAATCGCGCAGAATCGCTTCGCCATCGCATTCGCGGCGGATGCCGCAGCCGAGTACGCCATGTCGAGGGAGGTCTTCGATCCCTCCGGCAAGATCAATGCCGCGGCGACGCCGCGCGGGATGACGCTGAACGAGAGCTATGCGCGGTCGCTGAGCCGGATCGGCGAAGCACACCAGCTGCTCGACGACGCCGAGATGCGCGATATCACCGGATCGCGCTACTACCGCGGCGGCCTGCGCACGCCGGGGGCGGTTCTGATCCAGCCCGCGGACTATATCCGCAGCCTTGCCGCGGGCCTCGGCTCCCGGATCGATCTCTTCGAGCATTCGCCGGTGGTCGGGCTTGCGCGCGAGGGCGGCGCGTGGAAGGCCCGGACGCACAAGGGGGCCGTCGTCGCGCCGAAGGTGATCCTCGGCGTCAACGGCCACATCGTCGACTTCGGCCATTTCTCGGGACGGCTGCTGCAGATCTTCACCTATGCCTCGATGACGGCCGCCTTCCCGCACGAGGAGGGCGGACCGACGGCGAGCGGGGCGGAGCGGTGGGCGCTGCTGCCGGCGGACCCCATGGGCGCGACCGTCCGCAAGATCGCGTCCGGCGGGCTTTTCCGCATCGTGATCCGGACGCGCTTCACCTGCGACCAGCGCCTGAAGGTCCCGGATGCGCGCGTGGCGGGGATCGCCGCCGAGCAGCGTCGGTCGTTCGACGCCCGCTTTCCCGGGATGGCGCATGTGCCGTTCGAGTTCAGCTGGGCGGGCGCCCTCTGCCTCAGCCGCAATCACGTCCCTGCCTTCGGCGAGGTCGAGGAGAACCTGTACTCGGCCTGCTGCGAGAACGGGCTCGGCACGGTCAAGAGCACGCTGGCAGGCATCATGGCCGCCGATCTTGCGACCGGCGCCTCTTCGAAAATCCTCCAGGACTACAGAAACCAGCCGCCGCCAAGCCGGCTTCCGCCCGAGCCGTTGACGTCGCTCGGAGCAAGCGCAGTCATTCGATTCCAGGAATTGCGAGCCGGACGCGAAGGTTGATCGTTCGACCTCGTAATAGAGAAAGTCGAAACAAAGATCGGCTTTCGACAATAATTGGAACCATCAACGAGGAATGAGCCATGAAAACGCTGTGGAAAGCAATTTGTGCTGCCGCAATGGTCGGGATGACCATGCTGTCCGCGCATGCTGAGGAGAAGACCATTTCGATGGGAACTCTCTCTTGGGAGGATCTGACCCCCATCACCGGCATCACCAAGAAGGTGCTCGAGGACGCCGGCTATACCGTGAAGGTGACCCAGTTCTCGGAATGGGGCATCGCCTACGCCGCCCTGACCAAGGGCGATATCCAGATTCTCGCATCCCAGACGGACTATGTCGCCCAGGACTACTGGGACAAGAACAAGAACAAGCTCGAAAAGCTTTCGCCCGTCTCGCATGGGCTCTATCAGGGGATCGCGGTTCCCAAATACGTCACCATCGACACGACCGACCAGCTCAACGACAACGCCGACAAGTTCGGCGGCAAGATCATCGGCATCGAGCCGGGGTCGGGCCTGATGCGCGACACGGCCAACGCGGTCAAGGACTACGGCCTCAAGCTGCAGCTTCTCGAAGGCAGCACGGCGGCGATGACGGCGGCGCTCAAGTCGGCGATCGACCGCAAGGAATGGGTTGCGGTGACCCTGTGGACGCCCTCCTGGATGGCCCAGAAATATGACGTGAAGTTCCTCAGGGATCCGAAGGGCGTCTATCCGCCGCCGCAGAGCTATTACTGGATCGGCCACAAGGGTTTCGCCGCCGACTATCCTCATGCCCGAGAGGTCATCGGCAGCGTCTATGTGCCGATTGACGACATCGCCGCCATCAACAGCGCCGTCAAGGACGGCAAATCGATGGACGACGCCGTCAAAGCCTGGATCGACGCCCACGCCGATCTCATGAAGCGGTGGGAGAACATCAAGTCCCAGTAGCGACGCAACCGGCTGGCCGCCTGGCTCCGGGCCGGGCGGCCTGCCGGCCCGTTGAGCGCGATCGCGCAGCAACCCGATGGGCATGAACATGACAGCCGCAGCTTTGAAGAGCGACGAGGTGCTGGTCGACTGCCAGTCCGTCTGGAAGATCTTCGGCGCCAAAGCGCCGGCGGCGATCAAGGCGATCGCCGAGCGCGGCCTCACCAAGAAGCAGGTCCTGCAGGAGTTCAACTGCGTCGTCGGCGTATCCGACGCGAGCCTGCACGTCCGTCGGGGTGAGATCTTCTGCATCATGGGCCTGTCGGGCAGCGGCAAGTCCACGCTGATCCGGCTGCTCAACCGGCTGATCGATCCGAGCCTCGGCACGGTGGTGGTCAAGGGCAAGGACATGTCCGCGCTGAGCGGCCCCGAGCTGCGCCGGATGCGGGCCCGCCATATCGGCATGGTGTTCCAGAGCGTCGCCCTGCTCCCGCATCGGACCGTGCTGGAGAATGCGGCCTTCGGGCTCGAGGTGCAGGGCGTTGCCAAGGCGGAGCGCCAGCGCACGGCCGAGCAGGCCCTCGCCAGGGTCGGCCTCGCCGACTGGCTGATGCGCTATCCCCGCGAGCTGTCGGGCGGCATGCAGCAGCGCGTCGGCCTGGCGCGCGCCATCGCGGCGGACCCGGAGATCATCCTGATGGACGAGCCGTTCAGCGCGCTCGATCCGCTGATCCGGCGCCAGCTCCAGGACGAGTTCCGCCAGCTCACCAAGGCCCTCGGCAAGTCGGCGGTGTTCATCACGCACGACCTCGACGAAGCCATCCGCATCGGCGACCGCATCGCCATCATGAAGGACGGGGCGATCATCCAGGTCGGGACGGCCGAGGAGATCATCCTCGAGCCCGCCGACGGCTATGTGGCGGAGTTCGTGGCAGGGATCTCGCGGCTGCACCTGATCAAAGCGCATTCGGTCATGGATCCGGTCAGCGACTATCAGCGCGCCCATCCAGCCGAGGACGTCGCCTCGCTGGTTCAGACCGGTCCCGAGGCGGATATCGACGAACTGATCGACCTGACCATGAACTCCGCCCGCGACGGCGTCGCCGTCGTCGAACGAGGCTCGATCGTCGGCGTCGTCACCCCGCGCAGCCTGCTGCGGGGCGTCAAGGGCGCGCAGACCAACGAGCCCGCCGCAGAGCAGAAGCGGGCCTGAGGAGCGCGGAGCCATGGACATCTCAGGCTTTGCAGACGGCTTCGACAGCGTGACGGACGCGGCCCTGGAATGGCTGGGGGATCACGGCGAGGTCGTCTTCGACCTTGCCCGCAAGGTGCTGGAGGGCCTCTACGACGGCATCCTGTGGGCGATTTCGCTCCCACCCTTCTACGTGGTCGCGATCATTGTCGCCGTCGCCGGGGCGCGGCTCGTCAATATCTGGTTCGGGGCCCTGGCTGGGCTCGCACTCGCCTTCTGCGCGATCATGGGATTGTGGCCGCAGACCGTCGGCACCCTGTCGCTGGTCGTGACCGCGACGGTGCTCGCCCTTGCCGTCGGCATACCGGGCGGCGTGGTCGCCGGCTTTGTCCCGGCCATCGACCGGCTTCTCGAGCCGATTCTCGATCTGGTCCAGACCCTGCCGCCCTACATCTATCTGCTCCCGGCCATCGGCCTGCTCGGATATGGGCCGGCGACGGCGCTGGTCGCGACCATCATCGTTGCCCTGCCGCCGGCCCTGCGCCTCACGTCTCTCGGCATTCGCATGACGCCGCTGGAGTTCATCGAGCTCGGCAAGGCGACCGGCATGACGACGTGGCAGATGTTCTGGAAGATCCGTCTGCCCTTTGCCATGCCGAGCATCATGGCCGGCATCAACCAGAGCCTGATGATGGCCTTCGGCATGGTGGTCATCGCCGGCATCGTCGGCTCGGGCGGCCTCGGCGAGACCATCTACGGCGCGATCCGCACGCTCGACATCGCCAAGTCGATCGATGCGGCCATCGCCATCGTCATCCTCACCATGGTGCTCGACCGCCTGACGCAAAGCGCCGTCCGCCTGAACGCCGGAGGCAGGACATGAACCCCGTCCAGTTCTCGCCGGGCACCTACCTGGCGCCGGTGGTCGACTGGCTCAACGCCAGCCTGCACCCGCTGTTCATGGCCATCAGCGCCCTGATCGAAGCCGTTCTGGGCGGCATCGAAACGGCGCTGCTCTTCCCACCGCCCCTCGTGCTGATCGCCGTCGTGGTGGCGCTGGCCTTCGTTCTGGCGAATGTCGGGGTGGCGATCCTCGCGGCCCTTGCCTTGGGGTTCTGCCTCGTCGCCAACCTCTGGACGGCCTCGATGCAGACGATCGCGCTGGTCTCGGTCTCGGTCGCCATCTCGGTGCTGATCGCATTTCCGCTCGGCATCCTGGCGTCGCGCTTCAAGGGCGTCGAAGCGGCCGTGCGGCCATTTCTGGACATGATGCAGACCGTGCCGCCCTGGGTCTACCTGATCCCGGCTGTGATCTTCTTCAGCCTCGGCAGGGTGCCGGCGGTGATCGCGACCATCGTCTATGGCGTTCCGCCGATGCTGCGCCTGACGACCCTCGCCTTGAGCCAGGTCCCGAAGGAGTTCCTGGAGCTCGGCCAGGCGATCGGCGCGCCGCCGCGCTCCATCCTGGTCAAGATCGAGCTCCCCTTGGCCAAGCCGACGCTGCTCGTCGGCCTCAACCAGTGCATCCTGCTGTCGCTCGCCATGGTCGTGCTGGCCGGCATGGTCGGGGCGGGCGGCCTCGGCGCCGAGGTCACGAGAGGCCTGACGCGCATGGAGATGGGGCTCGGCCTTCGCGCCGGCCTCGCCATCGTCGCCGTGGCCTTGCTGTTCGACCGCCTGACCCGCGGGGCGCTGCAGCGCGGCCAGACGGCGCCCCGGACCTGATATCCGCATCAAACTCGAGGTCTGCCTCATGAGACGCAGTTTCTTCTGCATCGATGCCCACACCTGCGGAAATCCCGTTCGCCTCGTGGCGGGCGGTGGGCCGCTCCTGCCCCATTTGCCCATCGCGGAGCGGCGCAAGGTCTTCGTGCGCGACCATGACTGGATCCGGCGGGCGCTGATGTTCGAACCGCGCGGGCACGACATCATGTCCGGCGGCATCATCTACCCCGCCTATCGCGACGACTGCGATTTCGCCGTGCTGTTCATCGAGGTGAGCGGCTGCCTGCCGATGTGCGGCGCCGGAACGATCGGCATCGTGACTGCTGCGATCGAGGCAGGGCTGGTCGAGCCGCGCGTGCCGGGACGGCTGGCCATCGAGACGCCGGCGGGGCGCGTCGACATCACCTATGAAAAGCCGGGCGACTTCGTCGAAACCGTGCGCATGTTCAACGTGGCGAGCTATCTCCACGCCGCCGATGTCACCGTCGACGTTCCCGGCATGGGGCGACTGGTCGTCGATATCGCCTATGGCGGCAACTTCTATGCGGTGGTCGAACCGCAGGAGACCTGGCCCGGGCTGGACGATATCAGGGCGGAGGAGATCGTCGGCGCCAGCCAACGGCTTCGCGATGCTCTCGCGCCCATCTGCGATCCCGTGCATCCCGAGGACGAAGGGATCCGCGGCGTGCACCATGTGATCTGGTGCGACCGCCCTCGCAGCAACGTGGCGGATGGCCGTTGCGCCGTCTTCTATGGCGACAAGGCCATCGACCGTTCGCCGGGCGGGACCGGCACGTCCGCGCGGATGGCACAGCTGCACGGCAAGGGCCGGTTGAAGATCGGCGATGTCTACAGGGCGGAGAGCCTGATCGGGACGATCTTCGAAGGCCGCGTCGACGAGCCCGTCAGCGTCGGGCCCCATGGCGGCATCAGGCCGAGCATCACAGCCTGGGCCAGGGTGACCGGCCACAACACCATCTTCGTCGACGACCGGGATCCCCTTGCCCACGGTTTTCAACTGGCATGACCGCTGAAGGCAGCACCGGGCATCCGGCGTCGGTCCGTGCAGAGGCGATAGCTCAGGCGCGCGCCAGGAACGCGAGCACGCGGCTGGTGAGCAGCGCGGTCGCCTCAGCGTCGTAGGACGGCAGCGAGTCGTCGGCGAAGTAGTGCCGGTCGCCGGGATAGAGGAAGAGTGCCGCGTCCTTGGCCGTTGCCACGATGTCGCGGGCCGCGTCGATGTCGCCCTCGCCGACGAAGATCGGATCCGCGTCCATGCCGTGGATCTGGACGGGGACACCGTCCGGCCACGGGCCGATGGCCCATTCGCCGCGGATCGGCAGGCAGGAATGGAACAGCAGCGCGCCACGGGCGCCGGGCCGCGTCTGGGCGAGCTTCTGCGCCGGCAGGACGCCGAAGGAGAAGCCGGCATAGACCAGGCCGGCGGGCAGGTCGTCGGCGCAGCGGACGCCGCGCTCGCTCAGCTCTTCGAATCCGATCGTCTCGATATGGGCGAGGCCTTCCGCGATGCTGGCGAAGGTGCGTCCCTCGAACAGATCCGGCGTGTGCACGGCGTGGCCGCCGGCTCGCAGGTCGTCGGCGAAGGCGCGCACGCCCGATGTCAGACCCTGGGCATGGTGGAACAGCAGGACCTCGGCCATGGACAGCCTCCGGATCGGACGGTCGGATGCGGGCTCCACCACTCTACCCCATCATGGCGCGGCGAGTCGCCGGTGGCCCGCTCGATCACCAGCGCTCAGGCCGCGTCGGCTTCGCGGCTGGCGGCTTCGATGAGGCAGGCGATAGTGTCGAGCATGGCCGGACTTGCCATGGGCTCGCCCCCTGGCGGACGTCGGGCCTTCTGATAGAATCGCGCCCATGTCGCGCCCCATCCGCTGCCTGCCGCGGCCCCGGCCAACGATCGCCGGCCTCAGTCGTCGGGCCTTGCTCGCCACCATGGGAAGCGTCTTGATCTCACCGGCCTCATTGGCGCAGGACAGCGCCGCCGCAGGCAAAGGCGGCGATTTCGAGGAGCGCATGCAACGCATCGTCAACGGCCTGCGGCCTGCCGTCGTCATTGCCGGCGAAGCCCCGAAGAAGCTCGCGGATCGGATGAAGGAGCTGCAGGTTCCCGGCGTCAGCATCGCGGTGTTGCATGACGGCGCCATCGAGGCCCGCGGCTTCGGGTCCGTCGGCATCGATGGTCCGCCGGTGCGGCCGGAGACATTGTTCCAGGCTGGCTCGATCAGCAAGCCGGTCTCGGCGGTCGCCGCGCTTGCATTGGCCCAAGCCGGAAAACTCGATCTCGACAGTGACGTCGACCTCCTTCTCAAGAGCTGGAAGGTCCCTGCCAATCCCTACACCGACAAATCCAAGGTCACGCTCAGGCGGTTGTTGGATCATTCGGCCGGCATAACCGTGCATGGATTTCCGGGATATGCGGCCGGCGAGGCCGTCCCCTCTCTCGTCGAGGTTCTCAACGGCGCGCCGCCCGCGAACACCGCTCCGATCGTCGTCGGCCACGAGCCGGGGACGCGGTTCCAGTATTCGGGCGGCGGCTACACCATCATGCAGCAAGTGCTGATCGACGTGACCGGCAAGCCGTTTCCGGACCTGGTTGCAGAGCTTGTCCTCAAGCCGTTCGGGATGACCCACAGCAGCTTCCTGCAGCCGCTGCCGAAAGAGGAGGCGCAATCGGCAGCAACGCCCTACCGGGCGAATGGCGCGCCGGTGCCCGGCGGTGCGCATATCTATCCCGAGCTCGCCGCCGCGGGATTGTGGACGACACCGACGGACCTCGCGCGCTTTGCCCTGGCCCTGCTCGACGCCTGGGCCGGCCGGAACACGTCCGTCCTGTCCCAGGCGACGGCCATCCAGATGCTGACGCCCGGTTTCGGTGATTACGGGCTGGGTCTTGTCGTCCGCGGGGCTTCGCCGGATCGACGATTTCTCCACGATGGCGTCAATGACGGATTCGTGAGCTCGATGGTCGCGTTCGAGAATGGCGACGGCGCCGTCGTCATGACGAACGGCGCACGCGGCTGGGAACTGGCGGGCGAGATCATGCGCAGCATCGCCGTCGAGTATGGCTGGTCGGCCGGTCAGCCCAGGACGCGGCAGCGGATCGCGGTCGATCCGCACGTGCTGGACAGGTTGGTCGGGACTTATGAACTGTCGCCCCAAGTCCTGATCCACGTCTCCAGGGAGGAAGGCCACCTGTTTGCCCAGGCAACGGGCCAGGATCGGTTCGAGGTTTTCCCCGAGAGCGACCGCGATTTCTTCTACAGGGTCGTCGATGCCGTCCTGACATTCGATGTCGAGAACTCGGTCAGCGCGACGCAGGTGACCCTTCACCAGAATGGTGCGGATCACATTGCAAAGCGCGTTCAATAGGGAACAATCCGGGTCTTTACCGTGTCTGTTCACATGTCTCTTGTGGGCACCGGGGCGGCCATCTCGTCATGGCGGACATTGGTCAAGCCGTCAGCCTGCCAGGCGCTTTGCGATTTGCCGGACTTGGCAAGACTCGCAAAGATGCGTCGAAACCAAGGAGTGAGAGCAAACGCGCTTATGCATGAACGCGTTTTGCTCCAATGGCGAAAGTCTGACACTCGGGTCCCGCAGAAATGTCCGGAATCGACCCTTGAGCGACGATCGTAAGTCGGCCGCCGAAAGTCCGAGCGCGAACCTCGCCGACCGCGCCGCGCGGGACTCCGGCAACAACAGCAATCGAGCCGTCCATCAGGCCGCGTCGCTGATCTGCCCGACAGGGCCAAGGGCTCAGTAGATATGCTCCAGCTGGAGGCGGAGCAGGCTGACGGACAGGTCCCAGGTCTCGTCCGCCCCGACCGTCGTCTCCACGCTCTGCGCGGGGCTGCCGACGATCTCGACCACGATCTTGTACTTCCCGGGCGGCAGATCGATCGTCCGGAGCTCGCGGGCTGTCTCGCGCGGCCAGGCCGCGATCTTGACCGTCTGTTCGTTGACGGAGAAGACCGCATCCCCGTGGGAGGCGTTGCTGAACTCCACCTTCGCCTGGCCCTGCTTCGGCGCCAAGCCGTCCTTCTCCGCCTCGGCGCGGTCGAGGGCGACGAGCGACACGCTGGTCCCGCCGTCCTGGGCGGCGAGCTTGAGCATCGCCGGGCCCTTGGGTGAAACGAAAGCGATCGTCGCCGCTTCCGCGCTGACCACTGCGCCCGGCTGCTCCTTCCAACTGCGCTTATCGAGCTCGCGGCGATAGAAGGCGAGGACCGAAGCGACGTCGGCGGGGACGCTGGTGTAGAGGTCGCGGCGGTACGGCCCCGCACTGGAATCGTACGCCGCGTGGTTCGCCGGCATGGGCAGATCGCTCATGCTGACCTCCTCGGCCTCGAGCTGTGTCGGCGCGGCGGAAGCCGCGTTCTCAGCCGCGGGCTTTGCTGCCGTGTCGGCGACATGCAGCAGGCGGCTGGCGTCGACCGTCCCGGCGCTCGCCACTGCGGCCCAAACGCTGGCCAGGATGACAAGGCCGAGACCCGCGATCGGCGCGGCAAGTTCGTTTCGCATGAGACAGACTCCCGTGAGGGCGGGGTTCGGGGCGGGCCAAGGACGTTCGAGAGCGCAGGCGATAGGACTATCAGGAATTTCGCGCGCGGGTTGGGCATATTGGGAAGCATGGAGATCCCCCATGGCCCGACGCAGAGAGCCTGTTATCCCCGATGCGATTCTCGACCAGCTTTTGGCCGGCGTCGACGCCAAGGCCCGAAGCTCTCGGCGGCGCGGGATCAAGACCCCGCTGCGCACCTGATCGGAGCCGGGCGTGGCTCAGGCCGCGTCGGCCTGCCCGCTCGAGGCTTCGATGATGCCGGCGATGGCGTCGAGCATGGCCGTGTCGTCGCCGGCCATGGCGTCCATCGAGGCCATGCGGGCGATGACGGTGGCGGCGATGGTCTCCTCCACCGTGGCCTCGGCATAGGTGTAGTAGATCACCGCCCGCTGGCCGTCGCGATGGCAGCGGCCTTCGATCTGCGCCAGCTGGATGGCGCTGTGGCGCATGTCGTGCACCACCAGCGAGCGCTCCCGGTCCCCGCCGGGCAGCTCGCCCCGGTGCAGCGAGATCGATTCCGTCACGGTGAAGACCACGGCGTCGAGCCGTCCGGTCTGGAAGGCGATGCGGGTCTCCTCGTTGGCCTCGCCCGTCCGCTCGCCGTTGATCTCGCCGACGGTCCAGCCCTTGCCCCGCAGCGCCTCCGCCAGCATGGCGCTGGTCTCCAGGAAGGCGACGGAGAGGGCGACCTGCTGGCCGTTGGCCAGCAGGTCGTCGGCGAAGTCGGCCGTGCCGGCGATGCGGATCAGGCTGGCCTTCTGCCGGAAGCGCAGGTCCGCGGCCCAGCCGGTGGGGCGGCGGGTGCTGCCGCCGGCGAGGCCCAGCTCGCGCCGGAACTCGCGCCAGGTCGCTTCGTAGAGGCGGCGGCTGGCGGCATCGAGCGCGGTCGGCGCCAGCTCGCGCTGCACCTCGGGCCAGCCGGCGATCTCCTCCGGCCGGCGGCGCAGGCCGATGGCGCGGGCGCCCTTGTAGAGCAGGTCCGACATGACCGTGCGGTCGCGCTCGTTCGGCTCCCAGCCCCAGTTCTTCCAGCGCCCCTTGGCCCGTCCGATCCTGAGGCGCTTCATCAGCACGCGGAACTCGTCGAGGTCGCCGCCCTCGCCGCCGGTGGCGAAGGCCAGGAGCCTGCCGAGATAGGACAATTCGTGCGGCGACTGGCCGGCGGTCGCGCTCATATAGATGGTGAAACCCGCCGCCGCGGCCATCTGCCGGCAGACCAGGCCCTGCTGGGAGGCCGGGTTGCGGATGCGGTGGCTCTCGTCGATCACCACGATCGGCCAGGTCCGCTTCGGCCGGCCGTGGCGGGCCAGCTCGTTGTTCTTGGCCCGCACCGAGCGCCTCGTGCTGACGGCCGGCGGGGCCAGCAGGGACTTGGTCCGTTCATAGTTGAGGATCGTCACCGCCTTGCCGGTGCGCGGCGAGCCGGCGATCGTCCGCCGCCATTGCGGGATGGCGCCCTTGGGGCAGATGACCAGGACCTCGGTCTCGGGCATGGCGGCGACCGCCAGCCAGGCCGACAGGGTCTTGCCGAGGCCGGTGAGGTCGCCGAGCAGGAAGCCGGGGCGGCCCTCGGCCCGGGCGCGCAGCATGGCGTCGCGCGCCGCCGCCTGGTGCGGGCGCGGGACGAAGACGGGAGCATCGACAGGAGCGGAGCGGGGCATCGGCGCAACCCAGCACGAATGGGCCGAGTCCGTCGAGCCCGCATGCCGTCAATCCGGCTCGGTCGGAATCCCGCCGGCGATCCCGGGACGGAGCGTGCGCAGGGTGATGGAATAGCGGTGCGCGTCGACGGGCGGGATGCTGTGCTCCCATTCGTTCCGGGCCGGGCCCGTCATGACGTAGAGCGATCGGGGCTCGGCGACGATGGTCCGGCGCTGCCACGTATCGCCCTCCTGCCGGCGCAGGCGGAAGCTGCAGGGCGCGCACAGCGAGACGCCGGCGACCGCCTCGAAATGCGGCTTGTCGCGATGCCAGCCGATGCCGGCGCCGGGCCGGTACTCGTTGATCAGCACCTGGACGAAATCCGTCGCCGGCAGGCCGGCGACCGCGGCCGCCCTGTCCCGCAGCCCATGCAGGAACGGCGGGATTCCGGCGGCCTCGACCAGCCGGCGGCGCTCATAGTCGTAGCGGTAGCCGAAGCCGACGACGCGGCGATTGGCGAGGTGGCCCTGAAAGTCGAACGGCGCGAAGGGCAGGGATTGCAGCCGGCCGACCAGCTCGGCCTCCTCGTCCGCGCCGATGAAGGCGGGCCGGTAGAGGAATCCCTGCGGCAGCGCGGGCGCGGCGCCGAAGAGATCGGCCTGGGATTCGGGCTGCGTCGCCTGCGGTCGGGAACGGGACATCCGCCAGAGATAGTGCGGCGCCCGGCGGCGGCAAAGCGGGGGCGCGGCGGGCGGCGGGTCCTTCGTGCCGGAACTTTCGCCGTCGCCGCCGGTTGCAAGGCAAGGCAACGAGGGCGCAGGGATGACTTTCCTTCAGATCATGGCCATGCGCGAGGACACCGCCACCGCCCTGGCGATTGGCGAGCGCTGGAGCGGGCAGGCGGGGTTGCCATGATCGGCGACGCGCTGTTCCGCAACCGGCGCGAGGCCGGCCGGCGCCTCGCCGAGGCGCTCGCCCATCTCGGCGGCGAGGACCCGCTGGTGCTGGCGCTGCCGCGGGGCGGAGTGCCCGTCGGCTTCGAGGTGGCGACGGCGCTCGCGGCGCCGCTCGACGTCTTGCTGGTGCGCAAGATCGGCATGCCCGGCCACGAGGAGCTGGCGATCGGCGCGGTGGTCGAGGGCGCCGACCCGCAGCTCGTGCTCAACGAGGCGCTGATCGAGTTCGCCCGGCTGCCGCCGGGCTATGTCGAGGAGGCGCAGGAGCGCCAGCTCGCCGAGATCGAGCGCCGCCGGCGCCTCTACCAGGGCACGGAGCCGGCCCTGCCGGTCCTGGGGCGGACGGTGATCGTCGTCGACGACGGCATCGCCACCGGCGCCACGGTCAAGGCGGCCCTGCGCGGCATCCGGCTGGGCCGGCCGCGCCGCCTCGTCCTCGCCGTGCCGCTGGCGCCGCAGGACACGCTCGAAGCGCTGGCCGGCGAATGCGACGAGATCGCCTGCCTCGCCAGCCCCGAGCCCTTCCATGCCGTCGGCCTCCACTACGAGGATTTCGGCCAGACCGGGGATGCCGAGGTCGTCCGCCTGCTCCGGCAGGCGCGCGCGGCCCGGCCGGGCAGCCGGGCGGCCGGAGCCCCCCTGGCCGCGGACGCGCGCCGGACGTAGGATGATCGTCCGGCCGCAGCAGGATGGGACACGCGCCTCTTGTGGAAGCAATTCGTCGCCGAGCGGGAGGATCAGCCGGGACCGGCATGGCTCGCCCGCTTCCGCGCCGGGCGGGAGGAGGCGGAGCGCTGGTATCGCGGGCGGGGGCCGGCGGATCGGCCGACCGCAGCCGAGTGCCGGACGGCCCTGCGGCGGCACATGCCTGAGCTCCTGCCGCACTACGACCGCGTCTGCGCCCTGGTCGGCGACGACGAGCTCGCCCACCGCATCCTGAGCCAGTATCGCCCGGCTCCCGTGGCTCACGGCTGCAGCCAGGCGATCTGGCTCGGCGGGGACGGTCCGGCGCTCGTGCGCAACTACGACTATCCGCTGGACATCGTCTCGGACCGTTTCGAGCTGACCGCCTGGTCGGGACGCCGGGTGATCGGCAAGGCGCAGCGCCCCTGGGGCGGCCTGCTCGACGGCATGAACGAAGACGGGCTCGTCGCCAGCCTGGCCCATGGCGGAGGGCGGGCGCAGGGCCTCGGATTCTCCATCATCCTGATGCTGCGCTGCGTGCTGGAGACCTGCAGCCGCGTGGCCGAAGCCGTCGAGATGCTGAAGACGATCCCGGTCGCCCAATCGCAGAACGTGGTGCTGCTGGACCGGACGGGCGGCCATGCCATCCTGTTCCTGGGCCCCGACCGCGTGCCGGCGGTGTCCGAGGCCCTGGCCTGCACGAACCATCAGGAGGAGGCGCTTGCGCGATCCGGCTCGGTCGTGCGGCAGCAGGCCCTGCTCGACGGGCTTGCGGCTCCCGGCGCCAGCCTGGCGGACCTGGTGCGCCGGTTCCTGGAGCCGCCCGTGCATGTGCGGCAGGGCGGTGCCGCGACCGTCTACTCCGCAGTCTATCGGCCGGCGGCGGGTCGCGTCGACTATATCTGGCCAGGCAAGATCTGGGGCCAGAGCTTCGCCCGGTTCGAGGAGGGAGCCTATCGGCACGACTATGGCGAGGCGCAGGGATGAATGATCAAAGATCAGATATTGGAGATCGGAGATCGCCGCCGGCTCCGCCATGACGCCGCTGCATGCGAGATGCCCGCGCCCAGCAGGAGACTTCGTCGGCTCTGTCATCGAACTCTGGGCTTTCCCGGCGTAGCATGCGCCACGGGCGCGGCTCGTGCGGCGCCCGTCCGAAGGTGGAGATCCGTGCATGACCCAATCCCCGCAACTGGCCGCCCTGTTCCCGCGGGCCGAGGATGTCCCGGCCGAGCATCGCCTGCCTGCCGAGATCCATCAGGACGTGGTCCTGGTGAACGGGCAGCTGAAGCCGTGGAACGGACCGCGCCAGGCGGTGGTCTCGCCGATCCACCTGCGCGGGCCCGACGGCGCGCTGACGCCGGTTGAGATCGGCAGCGTGCCGCAGGGCGGCATCGCCGAGGCGCAGGAGGCGCTCGAGGCCGCGGTGGCGGCCTATGACAGCGGCCGCGGCGCCTGGCCGACCATGCCGGTGGTCGAGCGCATCGCCTGCATGAAGAGCTTCGTGGCGCAGATGGTGGCGCGCCGGCGCGAGATCGTCGAATTGATCATGTGGGAGATCGCCAAGACGCTGCCGGACTCGGAGAAGGAGTTCGACCGCACCGTCGAGTATATCCGCGCCAGCATCGACGCGCTGCGCGACCTCGACAACGACAATTCGCGCTTCCGCGTGGTCGAGGGCACCATCGGCCAGATCCGGCGCACGCCGCTCGGCGTGGTGCTGTGCATGGGGCCGTACAACTACCCGCTCAACGAGACCTTCGCCACGCTGATCCCGGCGCTGATCATGGGCAACACCATGGTGTTCAAGCCGCCGCGCTTCGGCGTGCTCCTGTTCCAGCCGCTGCTGGAAGCCTTCCGCAGCGCCTTCCCGCCGGGCGTGATCAACATGGTCTACGGCAAGGGCTCGGAGATCGTGCCGCACCTCCTGGAATCCGGCAAGGTGACGGCGCTGACCCTGATCGGCTCCAGCAAGGTCGCCGACCATCTCAAGAAGCTGCACCCCAAGGTGAACCGGCTGCGCGCCATCCTCGGCCTCGACGCCAAGAACGCCGCCATCGTGCTGCCCGACGCCGATATCGAGCTCGCCGTGAAGGAGTGCCTGCTCGGCGCGCTCTCCTTCAACGGCCAGCGCTGCACCGCGCTCAAGATGCTGATCGTGCACCGCTCGATCGCCGATCGCTTCCTGGAGCGCTTCGTCGAGGAGCTCGACAAGCTGAAGTTCGGCATGCCCTGGGACAAGGGCGTCAGCATCACGCCGCTGCCCGACCTCGCCAAGACCGCGTACATGACCGAATGCGTCGAGGACGCCAAGGCCAAGGGCGCCCGCGTGGTCAACGCGGGGGGTGGAGAGAGCTCGGCCACCTTCTTCCATCCGGCGGTGGTCTACCCCGTCGCCGAGGGCATGAAGCTCTATCGCGAGGAGCAGTTCGGCCCGATCGTGCCCGTCATGCCGTTCGACGACATCGAGACGGCGCTCGACTACGTCATCACCTCCGACCACGGCCAGCAGGTCTCGATCTTCAGCGCCAGCCCGGAGCTGGTGGGCACGCTGGTCGATCCGCTGGTCAACCAGGTCTGCCGCGTCAACATCAACTGCCAGTGCCAGCGCGGCCCCGACGTGTTCCCCTTCACCGGCCGCAAGGATTCGGCGGAGGGCACGCTGTCGGTGACCGATGCGCTGCGCTCCTTCTCGATCCGCTCGATGATCGCGACTAAGAAGACCGAGAGCAACGAGGCGCTGCTCGACGGCATCGTCCGCGACCGCACCTCGAAGTTCATCCATACCGGCTTCATCTTCTGAGCGGCGAGGCCGGCCTTCGATCCCGCCGCCCGCCTCAGGCGCGGTGGCGGGCGACCTCGGCGGCGGCGATGCGGGCGACGGGGAGGAGCTCGGCTTCATCAGCCCCGTCCAGGGCCTGCACCGAGAGGCCCTGGATGACGGCGCCGAGAAAGCGGGCGAGCGCGGCCGCGTCGGTGTCCCCGCGCAGCTCGCCTTCGGCCACCGCCTTCTCGATCCGCGCGCGGAAGGCCGCGATCGCCCGGGTCCTGAGGGACGAGACGTGCTCGGCGACCGGCTCGTTCTCGGCGGCGCAGGTCAGCACGGCCGTCGACACCATGCAGCCGTGCGGCTGGTCGGGCCGGGTGAAGCGGCGGGCGATCTCCTCCAGCACGCGGGTGAAGGCGACGACCGCGCTCGGCTCCTCCGCCAGCAGCCGGGCGGTGGGAGCGCCGATCCCGGCCTGATACCAGGCGATCGACTCGCGGTAGAGGTCCGCCTTGGACTTGAACGCGGCATAGAGGCTCTGCGGCGTGATGCCGATGGCAGCCGTGAGGTCGGCGATCGACACGCCCTCGTAGCCGCGATCCCAGAAGGCCCGCGCCGCCACCGCCAGCGCCCGGTCGCGGTCGAAGGCGCGGGGGCGGCCGCGCGGCCGCGCCTCATTTTTCACAATGATCACTCTAGAATTATCCTCCGGCATCGGATATTAAGGAGCGGTCACTCATTATATAGGAAGCACGGTGCCATGCCTACATCCCCAGCCCGTTCCCTTGCTCCGGCCGCCGATACGGAGCTTGCCGCCCGTGTTGACGCCGCCGTCGGCCGCGCCCTGGCGGAGAAGCGCATCGTCGGCGCGGTGACGCTGGTCGCCCGCGACGGCGAGATCGTCCATGCCGGCGCCGCCGGGCTCGCCGACCGCGAGAGCGGCACGCCGATGCGCGTGGATACGATCTTCCGCCTGGCTTCGATCACCAAGCCGATCGTGACCGCCGCGGCGATGCGGCTGGTCGAGACGGGTCGGCTCGGCCTCGACGATCCGGTGACGCGCTGGCTGCCGGACTTCCGGCCGCGCCTGGCGGACGGGAGCGAGCCCGTCATCCTTCTGCGCCACCTGCTCACCCACACGGCGGGGCTGAGCTACGGCTTCTTCGAGCCCGAGGGCAGCGCCTATCACAGCCTCGGCATCTCCGACGGGCTCGACCTTCCCGGCTTCGGCCTCGCCGAGAACCTGCGTCGCCTGGCGCAGGCGCCGCTCGCCACGCCGCCCGGCGCGGCCTGGCGCTACTCGCTCGGCCTCGACGTCATCGGCGCCGTGCTCGAAGCCGCCGGGGACAAGAGCCTGCCGCAGCTCGTCGCCGAGCTCGTCACCGGGCCGCTCGGCCTGGCGGACAGCGGCTTTGCCGTCACCGACCCGGCGCGGCTGGCCGCCGCCTATGCCGACGGGGCGCCGGAGCCGGCGCGGATGGCGGACGGCGTTGTGGTGCCGCTCTGGGACGGCGCCGTGCGCTTCGCGCCGGGCCGGGCGTTCGACCCCACCGCCTATCCCTCGGGCGGCGCCGGCATGGTCGGGAGCGCCGGGGACATCCTCGCCTTCCTGGAGACCATCCGCCGGGGCGGCGGATCGATCCTGCGGTCCGGCACGGTGGCCGAGATGATGCGCGACCAGGTCGGGACGCAGGCCGAGACGCAAGGCCCCGGCTGGGGCTTCGGCTTCGGCTGGGCCGTGCTGGACGACCCGGCGGCGGCCGGCACGCCGCAGTCGAAGGGGACGCTGCAATGGGGCGGCGCCTACGGTCACAGCTGGTTCGTCGACCCGGCGCGGCGGCTGAGCGTCGTGGCGCTCACCAACACCGCTTTCGAGGGCATGTCGGGCGCCTATCCCGGCGCGATTCGCGACGCGGTCTACGGCTGAGCATCCTGTCCTCGGCGCCGTTCAGCGTGATCGATACCAACGGTGGACGGCGCCCGGCGCTCTGAATAAGGTCTTAGGATCGGCCGGCGGAACCGGGCCAGCAATCGGAGGACGCGTTTTGACTCTTCGGATCATCGGCGGCGGGCAGGACGAGCGGGACGACCCGATTCACTTCAACAACCTGGCCGCGCTGCATGCGAACCTGGACGAGCCGAGCCTCTACGAGGAGGCGATCCGGCGGCGGGAAGGGCGCATCAGCGAAGGCGGCGCCCTCGTGGTCGAGACCGGCTCCCATACCGGCCGCTCGCCCAAGGACAAGTTCGTGGTGCGCGAGGCCGCGACCGAGAGCACGGTGTGGTGGGACAACAACAACGCCGTGAGCCGCGAGGCGTTCGACCGCCTGCTGGCCGACATGCTTTGGCACGCCACCGGCAAGGAACTGTTCATGCAGGACCTGCGCGGCGGCGCCGATCCGGCCTATGGCATCAATGTCCGCGTCTATACCGAGCTCGCCTGGCACAGCCTGTTCATCCGCAACCTCCTGATCCGGCCCGAGGCGGCCGAGCTGGCCGGCTTCTGGCCGGACCTGACCATCATCGACCTGCCGAGCTTCAAGGCCGACCCGGAGCGGCACGGCTGCCGCTCGGAGACGGTGGTCGCCTGCGACCTCGCCAACGGCATCGTGCTGATCGGCGGCACCGCCTATGCCGGCGAGATGAAGAAGTCGGTGTTCACCATGCTGAACTACCGGCTGCCTGGCCTCGGGGTGATGCCGATGCACTGCTCGGCCAATGCCGGGGCGGAGGGCGGCTCGGCCGTGTTCTTCGGCCTGTCCGGCACGGGCAAGACCACGCTGTCGGCCTCGCCCGACCGCACGCTGATCGGCGACGACGAGCATGGCTGGAGCGGCAACGGCATCTTCAACTTCGAGGGCGGCTGCTACGCCAAGACCATCAGGCTCAAGGCCGAGGAGGAGCCGCTGATCCACGCGGCGACGCAGCGCTTCGGCACGGTGCTGGAGAACGTCGCCATGGGGCGGTCCGGGCGGCACATCGACTTCGACGACGACCGCAAGACCGAGAACACCCGGGCGGCCTATCCCCTGCACTTCATCGCCAACGCCTCGGCCACGGGCCAGGCAGGTCATCCCAAGAACGTGGTGATGCTGACCGCGGATGCCTTCGGCGTGATGCCGCCGATCGCCAGGCTGACGGCGGACCAGGCGATCTACCACTTCCTCTCCGGCTTCACCGCCAAGGTCGCCGGCACCGAGCGCGGCGTCACCGAGCCGCAGCCGACCTTCTCGGCCTGCTTCGGCGCGCCGTTCCTGCCGCGCCATCCCGCGGTCTACGCCACGCTGCTGCGCGACCTGATCCGCCGGCACGAGGTCGACTGCTGGCTGGTCAACACCGGCTGGACCGGCGGGGCCTACGGCGTCGGCCGGCGCATGCCGATCGTCTGGACGCGCACCCTGCTCAACGCCGCCCTCGACGGCTCGCTGGCCCGGGGCGCCTTCCGCACCGACCGCTATTTCGGCTTCAAGGTGCCGACCGATGTTCCCGGCGTGCCCAAGCACGTGCTCGACCCCTTCAAGACGTGGTCGGACAAGGCGGGCTACGACGCCCAGGCCAGGAAGCTGGTCGGCATGTTCGTGCAGAACTTCGCCCGCTTCGAGGGGGCGGTGACGTTCGACGCCGCGGATGCGGTGCTGACGGCGGGGTAGGGCGAAGGACCTGCCTGATGGCTGCTACGCGGGCCCGCAGCCCAGCGGGTGATTGCGAGTTGTTAGGCGTCGTCCGGGGACAACTAAATCGACCGCGACGTCGGCCGCTCCCTTCCCCCTTGCGGGGAAGGGTAAGGGATGGGGGTCCATCAGGATAGGGCGCGGCGTGTGTCGCAGCGTGCCTTTTGCAGGCAGATTCGCCTCATTTTGCACGACCCCGACCCTTTATCCCTCCCCGCAAGGGGGAGGGAAGACGCACGCGTCGCGCCCAGTTCGATACGGGCGCGTCTCGCTCAACCCTCCTGCGTACACCCGGCATTGTTCGCCACCCCCTATCGCCCCTCCGAAGCCTGCAGGATCTGCCGGACCACGGCCCTGGTGCGCAGGTCGTGCTGCAGCATGATCTCGCCGGCCTTGCGGCCGTCGCGCGCGGCGAGGGCCTGCATCAGGAGATCGTGCTCGGCCATGGCCTCGGCCCAGCGGGCCTGGGAAGCCAGGGCGGTGTGACGGCCGCGCCGGGCCTTGAGGATCAGCGCGGCATGGGTGGCCGCCAGGGTGGCGTTCTTGGCGGCGGCGACGATGGCGACGTGGATCTCGTTGTTCAGCTTGAAATAGGCGTGGAGATCGCCGGCCCGGTGATAGCCGGCCATGCGCTCGTGCATGCGCTGCAGCCGGGCGAGGTCGCGGGATGTCAGGCGCTCGGCGGCCAGCTCGCAGGCATGGCGCTCGATCCCGCCGATGACTTCCAGCAGCTCGCCGACCGTCTGGGCCGACAGGGCCGCGACGCGGGCGCCGCGCCCCGGCAGGAGGTCGACCAGCCCTTCCGTCGCCAGGAGCTTGATGGCCTCGCGGACCGGCGTGCGTGACACGTTGAGCGTCTCGGCCAGGTTGAGGTCGTGCAACCTGTCGCCGACGCGAAGATCGCCCTCGATGATCATGTCGCGCAGCCGATCCACCACCGCTTCATGCAGGGGGCGCTGCCGGGCGGCCCGCTTCTCCACGGCCGGCGCTGGGTGCCCGGTTGTCGCAGCCTCGTCCACGTCGTCACCTGTCGCCACGGTTTCAGCCACCCTGCGCAAATCTTGAGCAATTCGAATGGTTTCCGATATTTTTGAATGCAAAAATGTCGGAAAATGAATTCATTAATCCATCAATATCACAAAAATTCCTTTTATATCAATACGATAATTCCGAGGTGAATCTTGGCACGATCGATGCAGGTGCGTTCTGCGTCATCGCAGCCGACGGGGGCGGGATCGCCCGAGAGCAGGCCTCGTCCCGTTCGGCCCAGCGCTTTCGGCAGATCCGCCGCCAGGGCTTCCGCGGCCGGCGGGGCACGACGCAATGCATCCGGGGGCGACGCCCCTGACAGCAGGAGACCGCAATGAAGACGTTCTTCCAGACGATCGCCGCCGGCCTCCTCGGCCTGACGGCGCTGGCCGCGCTCCAGCCCGCGGCGGCGCAGGACAGGTTCGTCCCCGCCGCGCCCGAGGCCGGCGTCGCAATTCCCGCGGCGACGATCAAGTTCGGCATGCGTCCCTATGCCGACAACACATTCTACATCATCGGCATGAAGAAGGGCTGGTTCACCGATGTCGGCATCAGCTTCGATCCGGCGCCCTACGGACTGAAAGCCAATGATTCCAACGTCACGACCCTGCTGCTCAACGGGCAACTCGATCTGATCTCCGAATTCTGCCCGCTGATGCTGCCGACCTACAAGGATGCCGCCAAGCTGAAATGCATCGGCTTCACCGACAATTTCCTCGCCAACGCCATCCTGGCCAATCCCAGGCTCAAGCTGAAGACCTTCAAGGACCATATCGCCGAAGGCATGGGCTTCGAGGCGGCCCTGCAGGCGACCCTTGCGCCGCTGAAGGGCAAGACGCTGGTCGGCGCGCCGCAGCTCAGCGACCGGGCCTTCGAGGACTATCTCAACAAGACCTCCGGCGCCGGGTTCAAGCTGCAGGTTCTCGACGATGCCAAGTCGCTGGTCCTGGCCAAGGCCGGCCGTGAGGACTTCGTCAATCCGGAAGGGGCGCCGATCGTCTACACGCTACGCCAGGCCGGCTGGACCAACCTCGTCGACATCGGCGACCTGATCAAGCACGGCCCCGGCGGCGTCGACTCGCCGATCGAGCCGCTGATCGGCATCGTCGGCCTCGGTGCCAATGCCGACTATGTCAACGCCAACCAGAACACCGTGCTGAGATTCATGTCGGTGGTCTGGCGGATCATCGATGCGACCAAGGCCGATCCGTCCCTCTACGAGCTGCAGGCGCCCTATCTCAATTCCTTCGCCGGAACCAGCCTCGACGGCAAGGGGGTCGAGGCCACCGTCGAGATCCTGCATCCGTTCACGGCGTTCGACGCCAACAAGCAATATTACGACGACAAGACCAGCACGGTTTACTACGCCAATGTCTGGAGCGCGATCATCCGGGATTTCGAAGCGCACGGCATCATCCCGGCCGGCAAGATCACGCCCGACGACGTCGTCTGGGGCGGCCCGATCTGGCGGCAGCTCGTCGACTACCGGACCAGGACCGATGGCCTGATGGCGAAGCTCGCCGGCATGACGCTGGCCCCGGACAAGCAGGCCCTGGCCGGCAAGGCGAAGACGTTCTACGCGGCCTACGACTTCCTGGACGCCTATCGCCTGGCGCTCGCGGCTTCGCAATAGGGCGTCCGGCGGAGGAGCGATCCCATGACATCGGCTGTCCGACCGGAAATGCGGTCCGCACCACGGGCGACGCTCCTCTCCCGCTTGAGGACCGCGCTGGCGGTCCTCGATCCCCTGCGGATCGCCGGCGTGGTGCTGTTCATCGCGGTGTGGCAGATGCTGACGCTCGGCCTGCCGCCGATCATCCTGCCGACGCCGCTGGGCGTGCTGCAGCGCGTCTTCTCCGATTTCCTGTCGGCGCCGGCCCTGTCCTATTACGGGGTCAGCGAGGCCAATCTCTACGGCAACCTGATCTACACCGCCGAGAACGTCGCCATGGCTGTCGCGGTCGGCTCGGTGATCGGCGTTCTCGCCGGGCTGGTGTCGGCCCGCTTCGGCCTGGTCCGCGCCGTCATCGATCCCGTCGTCATGACCGCCGGCACCGTGCCGATCCTCGTCGCCGCGCCCTTTCTGCTGATTTGGTTCGGCGTCGGGCGCGCCAGCGCGGTCTGCCTGGTCATCTTCTATGTCGTGGTCATCCTCTACGTCTGCGCGCAGCGGGCCGCGACCAATCTGGACCCGGTCTACGAGGACAATGCCCGCACGCTCGGCGCGACGCCGCGCCGGATGGTCCGCGACATCCTCATCCCCGCCACCGTCCCCGAGATCCTCGGCGGCCTCAGGATCGCGCTGGCCGGCGCCTGGGGCCTGGAGGCCATCGCCGAGCTGCTCGGCTCGCAATCGGGCATCGGCAAGGTCCTCGAAGTGCTGGCCGGCGCCACCGATCCCCAGGGCATCATGGCGACGCTCCTGGTGCTCGGGCTGACCGCCATCGTCGTCGACGGGCTCGCCGCCTTCGCCATCGCCCGCACCGCCCAGTGGAGCGCTCCGGCGCGCTAGAGGTTCCCCATGCCCAATTCCGCCAAGTCCCGCATGATCGAGCTCGTGCATGTCAGCCGCTCCTTCAGGCGCGCGGACGGCCAGGTGGTGAAGGCCGTCGACGACATCTCGCTTCTCGTCGGCGAGGGCGAGTTCGTCTGCCTCGTCGGCCCGTCCGGCTGCGGCAAGAGCACCTTGCTTCAGATGGTGGCGGGGCTGCTCGACCCCTCGCATGGCCAGATCGCCGTGGCGGGCAAGGAGATCTCGGGGCCGGGCCGCGAGCGCGGCATGGTGTTCCAGAAGGACAGCGTGTTTCCCTGGATGCGCGTCATCGACAATGTCGAATATGGCCTGAGATGCCGGGGGATCCCGGCCGCCCGGCGGCGCGACATCGCCAGGCTCTACCTCGAGCGCGTCGGCCTCGCCCATGTCGAGCGGGCCTGGCCGCGCGAATTGTCCGGCGGCATGCTCAAGCGGGTGGCGATCGCCACGGTGTTCGCCAATGGCGGCAGCGTCCTGCTGCTCGACGAGCCGTTCGGCGCGCTCGACTATGTCACGCGCCACCAGCTGCAATCGGTCCTGCTCGACCTCTGGGACGAAGGCGGCGCGGCGGCGCGGCGCACCGTCCTGTTCGTCACTCATGACGTCGACGAGGCGCTGGCGCTGGCCGACCGCATCCTGGTGTTTCACAGCGGGCGGCAGGTCGACGATCTCTCGGTCACGACAGAGCGGCCGCGCACCACCGACAGCCTGCTGCTGCCGGAGATGGTCGGGATCAAGCACGCTCTGCTGGCCCATCTCGGCCTCGAACGCCGGCCGGCGCCGATGCAGGCGGTCGCCGGCGGGAAGGCCGGATCATGATTGCGACGCCCGGCGCCCGGCGCGATCGCTGGATTTCCGTCCTCGTCTTCCTGGCGCTGGCCGGGCTCTGGCAGATCCTGTCGATGGTCTACACCGCCGAAGCCCAGCCCGGCGAACCGATGGTCGCGGGATGGCAGGTCCTGTTCACCGACACGTTCCTGGCCCTGTCCGACTATTGGCCGGGCGGCTTCGGGGTCCCGGCGGTCGGGGATGGCGCGGAGCGGTCCTATCTCGCCGCGCTGCTGTCGGTCCTGTCGCATTCGATCGACACGATCGGCCGATTGTCGCTCGGCCTGGCGCTCGGCGGGGGCGGCGGCCTGCTCATGGGGCTGGCCATCTCCTGGTCGCGCTGGTCGCGCCGGCTGTTCGACTGGCCGCTGCAATTCCTGCGGACCCTGCCGCTGCTCGCCATGGTGCCGCTGTTCCAGCTCTGGTTCGGGACCTCCTTCTTCGGCGAGGTGCTGTTCGTCGCCTATGGCATCGCGGTCATCGTCTTCGCCGGCACCGTCAACGCCGTGCGCAACGTGCCGCCGATCTATCTCGACAATGCCAGGTCGCTCGGCGCCTCGCGCCTGATGCTCTACCGGACCGTCATCCTGCCGGCGATCTTCCCGGCCCTGCGGTCCACCATCCTGCTCAGCCTCGGCGCCGGATGGAGCGCCGTGCTCGGGGCCGAATATCTCGGAGCCCAGTCGGGGCTCGGCTACATCATCGTCTACGCCCAGCAGTTCGCCTATCTCGACCGCATGTTCTTCGTGGCGCTGCTGTTCATCCTCTACACCTCGATCAGCTATTGGGCGATCAGCAGGCTCTTCGCCCGCCTGCTCGCCTGGGCTCCTCCTTCGCAGCGCCGGTGACCCGATGACGAACGCCCTGTTGCAGCTTTCGGCGCGCGACCTGGTCAAGGGACTGCGCTCCGGCGACTATCGCGCCGCCGACGTCATGGCCGCCTGCCTCGCCAGGATCGAGGCCTGCGAGCCGGCGATCCGCGCCTGGGCCTGGCTGGACCGCGACAAGGCCATGTCCGAGGCGGCGCGGGCGGATGCGCGCCGGGCAGGCGGCGCGGAGCCCGGCCCGCTCCATGGCCTGCCGGTCGGCGTCAAGGACATCATCGACACCGCCGACATGCCGACGCAATACGGCACGCCGATCCATCGGGGGCGGCAGCCGGCCGCCGATGCGACCGTCGTGGCGCGGCTGCGGTCGGCCGGGGCGATCATCCTCGGCAAGACCGTGACGTCGGAGCATGCCGTCTTCGTCGCGGGGCCGACGCGCAATCCGCACGACACCGCCCGCACGCCCGGCGGATCGTCGAGCGGCTCCGCCGCCGCGGTCGCCGCCGGCATGGTGCCGGTGGCGCTCTCGACGCAGACCAACGGCTCGACGATCCGGCCCGCGTCCTTCTGCGGCGTCGTCGGCTACAAGCCGAGCCTCGGCCTGCTGCCCCGCACCGGCATCCTGAAGCAGTCGAGCGTCCTCGACCATCCCGGCGTCATTGCCCGCAACGCCGCCGACGCGGCCTTCGTCGTCGAGGCCATCGGCGGCGAGGAGATCGGCGACGAGCAGAGCCTGGGAGCCTCGGCCGCGGGACTGACCGAGGCCGCCCTCCGGGATGAGCCGCCGCCCAGGCTGGCCTTCGTGCGCGGTCCCTACTGGCAGCGCGCCGATCCGCAGGCCTGCGCCGCGTTGGAGGCCTTCGTGGCCGGGGTGGGCACCCCCGTCGAGATCGTCGACCTGCCGGCCGCCTTCGACGACGCGGCGCAGATCCTGGGCGTGATCATGGATGCCGGCATCGCCCAGGCCTATCACGAAGATTTCGCCCGGGCGCGCGCCGGGATGGCCGAGGTGCTGGTGCGCATCATCGAGCGCGGGCAGGGGCTCGCCGCCACGGCGCTTCTGGACGCCCTGGCGGCGCGCGACCAGCTGCGGCGCTCGTTCGACGCCCTGGCGGCGCCGTATGACGCCATCCTGACGCTCGCCGCTCCCGGTGTCGCCCCCCTGGTGTCGGAGGGGACCGGCGATCCGATCTTCGCGACGACCTGGACGCTGATCGGAGCGCCGGCCATCACCCTGCCGCTGCTGACGGGCGCCGCCGGGCTGCCGCTCGGCGTGCAGCTGGTCGGCGGAACGCGCCGGGACGCGCGCCTTCTCCGCGCGGCGGCATGGCTGGAGCGCGGCCGGGGCTCGGGCTTGCACGACGGCCGTCCCGGCAATGGCAAACGTGGAGACGTCTTTTGCGCATCCTGGTCTTGAACCCCAACACCACCCTGTCGGCCACCACCCTGATGGTCGAGGCCGGCCGGGCGGTGGCGGCGCCGGGCACGGACCTGGTCCCCATGACCGCCTCACGCGGGGTGCCCTATATCTCGACCCGCGCCGAGGCGCAGATCGGCGGCGCAATCGCGCTCGAGATGATCGCGGAGGCGCATGCCGGCGTCGATGCGGTGATCATCGCCGCCTATGGCGATCCGGGTCTGCTCGGCGCGCGCGAATTGTTCGACATCCCGGTGATCGGCATTTCCGAAGCCGCGATGCTGACGGCCTGCATGCTCGGCCAGCGCTTCGCCCTCGTCGCGCTCTCGACCGCCTTCAACGGCTGGTATCGCGACTGCGTCGAGATGCACGGCCTGCTCGGGCGCTGCGCCGGCATCTACGGTCTCGACCGGTCGTTCGCGTCGATCGACGACGTCCAGGACGAGAACCTGGAAGCGCTGGTGACGCTCGCCGGCCATGCCATCCGGGACCAGGATGCCGATTCCATGATCTTCGCCGGTGCGCCGCTGGCCGGGCTGGCGCGAAAAGTGCGCGAGCGGATCCCGGTCCCGATCATCGATCCGATCGCCGCGGCCGTGAAGCAGGCGGAGGCGCTGGTCGCGCTGGCACCCCGCAAGGCCCTGATGGGCTCGTTCAGGCGCCCGGCGCCGAAGGCATCGATCGGCTTGTCCGCATCCCTCGCCGCTCGTCTCGGGCAGGCTGAGGTCTGACGGCTATTGTCCGCGCAGCTTCCGGCCCAGGCGCACGACGGTACCGAGTCCACCCATGGTTCTCCAGAACACGCGCGTGCTGAGCCAAAGTCCGGCCGAGGTCCTCGGCACGATGCGGGAGGCCGTGGAGATCAGATTTTTCTGCTTGGAGGCGACGAGCTTGCCGTGGACGGCCTGGTAACGGCTGAAGGCGCCTTGCGGATCTGCCGGGCTTTCCGTCAACGCCTTTGCAAGCTCATGCGCCCCCGCGATGGCAAGGGTCGATCCATCGCCGAACAACGACACGCAGGACGAGGCATCGCCGAGCAGCGCGATCCGCCCGCGACCCCAGTTCGCGACATCCACCCGGGCGACGGAGTCGAAATACATGTCGCGCGCGCCGCGCACGGCATCGAGGAACTCCGGCACTCTCCAGCCGATGCCGGCGAAGGTCGTCTCGAGAATGCGCTTGTGCTGGTCGAGGTCCGTGTCGTCGAACCCGGGAATTTCTGGACGCCAGAAAATGAAATAGGCGAGTGGAACACCCTGGCAGGGATGGAGTGCCGCCAGCTTTCCGGGCGCGTTCAGCATGAACATCTCGCCTGCCGCATCGCGGCTCCCGGGCAGGGAAACCGTCGCGGCGTAAAGCCCGGCATGCCGGACGAATTCGGAGTCGGCTCCGAATGCCAGTCGGCGGACGATCGAATGCAACCCGTCCGCCCCGATGACGACATCGAAACGCCGCGGACGCGAACGCTCGAACGTGACATCCACCCCCGTTTCATCCTGGGCGAGAGCCGTGATGGACTCACCGAAGACGTAGTCGGCGTCGCCGGCGCTTGCCTCATGAAGGATTCGTGCGAGATCCCCGCGCGCAACCTCCATGTCCTTGGGCGCGATGGAGGATCGCAACGTGGCGATATCGACGCGCGCGACCCGCCGGCCTTCCGAGTCCAGGAGAGTCATTCCTTTCAGGCGGATGCTCGCCTCGCGCAGACGTGCGGCAATGTTCATCCGCTCGGCCACGTCGGCTGCGAGCCCGCGCACGTCCACGGGACTGCCGCTCGAGCGAAGCGAGCCGCTGCGCTCGATGACGGTCACGGCGTGACGGTTGCGTGCCAGCCAATAGGCGAGGGTGCAACCGGCAATTCCCGCTCCTGAGATCAGAACCTCGAGCCTTGCCATGGGAGCTCCTATCCCGGACGGGTCCGCGGAGCCGCTGGAGAGTGGCTCTCGTTCTCCTGTAGAAACGCCACTATCTCGCATTCCCGGGCGAGCCGCCCCTGACAATATCCGCCTGGTTGGGCAGCCAGACCGCGCGACCTGTCACAATCACCGTGCCGAGGTTCTAGTCCAGCGGCCGCCGCCAGCGATCGGCGGCCAGCTTGCAGACGAGATAGACGAGGGCCATCGCCAGAGCGAACCAGGCCGGGAAGGCAGGGCCGAGGACCGCCGTGCCCGGCTGCCAGGCCGGCTGGTCGAAGAGCAGCCCCGCGCCGGCGACCAGGCCGGCGGCAAAGCCGGCCGCCGCGGTCGTCGCCCGGCCGAGCTGACGCGTCACCACCACGGTGAGCGGCGCGGCGAGAACGAGCAGGATCAGGATCACCGGCATGGCGCGGTCTCAGCTCCCGTCCGCCAGGCGCCGCGAGCCGCCGGGGCTCAGCGGATCGGTTGGCCCGATCAGGCACTGCGCATGGCTGCCGGCCGCTCCGTCGGCATCGCCGGCGGCCGCGGCCTGCCGGCGGCCCCAGGCCCGGCAGGCCTCCAGGCTGTCGAAATAGGCGAGGACGCGGCCGAGATGCAGGCGGGATTCCGGCGGATGGAACACGCCGGCGACCGTCTCCCAGGGTGCCGGTCTCTCCGCCCAGAAGCTGCGCAGGGCCCAGGCTTCGATGCCGTTCCCCGGCCAGACGAAGCCGAAGGTGGCGAGGATCACGGCAAGGGTCACGGCGACGGTCGCCAGCCAGGTGGGATAGAGGCTGGGGCCGCCCGGCGGCGCGATGGCGGCGAAGGCGCGGTTGACCAGGATGCGCACCATCTCGAAGCGGTAGAGCTCCATGCACAGGGCATAGACCACGACGAGGCAGGGACCGGCCCAGACGAGGCTCTGGAAATCCGGCCTGGCATGGGTCAGCAGCACCAGCCCCAGAAGCTGGACCAGGGCTCCGGTCCAGCCCGCGACGAGCCCGACCAGGACGCAGGCGAGGAAATCGTACACCTGGCGCGCGAGCAGGAGCGCCAGCGGCAGGAGCTGGATCAGGACCCCGACGGCCATGATCAGCGCCGCCGCGAGCCCGGCATCCCGTGCCGGCGGCGGGGCGGGCGGCGGCGCCGGCCCGGGGCGCGGATGGGCGGCCGGTCCCGGCGCGTCGCCGATGGCGGCGACCGCCTCGTCCAGGCTCATGGTCGGCCGGATGCGCGGATCCGCCAGCAGGTCGAGCGCCGCCCAGTCCCGCGGGCCGGGCTCGGCCATGGCATTGTCGAAGCTCATCACCGACCAGGCGGGCGGGGTGTCGGCGACGAAGCCCATGCCGCGCAGGATGGCGGCGTAGAGCACCTTGCGCTGCATCGGCTCGGGCAGCTCGGCGAAGAGATCGCCGGCGAGCGGCAGGCCGCGGGCGCTCTGCTGCACCAGGGCGAGATAGGTCCAGGCCTGGCCCGGCCCGAGCTCGGCCGTCGCCGGCGTCAACGACGCGGCGGTGGTGTCCGGCAGGGCGGCCTGATGGAAGGCGACGATGCGGAACGGCCGGCCGCCGATCGCCACGGTGGAGCGCGCCACCAGCGCCCGCTGCCAGGGCGCCGGCTTGCCGGCATCGAGATCGTCCCAGGACATCAGCACGGGCTGGCCGAGGGTCTTGCGCCAGAGGATGTCGTCCCGGTCCTCCTGCAGGAAGGGCACGCGCTGCGTCCAGGTTCTCAGCGAGATGTCGAGGAAGAGGTCGCGCAGCACCAGGAAGTTCGGCGCGGCGGTGACGCCGGTGATGCGGCAGGCCCGGCAATGCTCGGCGATGTCGCGGAACGCAGCCTCGGCCGCGCGGGCGAAGGGCGTCTCGCCGTCATAGGTGACCAGGCCCTCGACGTCGTAGCGGATGTCGGTGAGCTTGCGCAGCGTGGCGAAGGGCCGGCCGTCGCTGGCCAATCCGCCAGCCAGCGCGCGGAAATCGGCGATGGCCGACGGGTCGTAGCGCTCCGCCGCCGGCGCAGCGGCCGGGGCGAGCGCCAGGAGCATGGCAATCCAGAGGCCGGCCAGGCGGCCGCGGACCGCAGGCCCGGCGCGCCTCACCGGCGCCACAGCCGCTCCATCAGCCTGGCGATGGCCGAGGGCGGCCTGTCCGGGCCCGGCCCGTCGCCGTCGAGGATGCGCTCCAGCCCGGCGATCCGCTCGCGGAGGGGGCTGGCATAAAGAGCGAGCCGGTCGGGGAAGGGCAGGTCGAGATGCATCAGCGCCCAGGTCGTCATCGCCTCGCCCGAGGCGAAGGACGCGAAACGCTCGGTCTCGAACGCCGGGTGCTGCAGCCGCGACCGGAAAGCGGCATCGCGCGCCGCATGCTCGGCCAGCCTGGCGCGGAAGGCGCCGACGCTGCGCTCGTCCGCCGCCATCGCGGGCTTGGCCAAGGGCGCGGCGGCGAGGGGGTGCAGCGGCTGGGGCCGGGCGCCGCGCCGGATGCGCACGACATGGCGACCGACCACGCCGAGCACCGCCGGCTCCTCGCCCCGGCGCGAGAGCTGGTTCGGCACCGCGAGGACCGCGAGGCCGCCGGCGGCGAAGGACGGCGCCAGCACCAGCGCTTCCAGTCCCTCGCCCTCCGAAGGAAAGACGGCTTCCGCGACCGCGTCCGAGACCGGAAACTGCACGGTCTGCCCCGGCAACACGGCGATGCCGGGCTCGACGGGCAGAGCGGGGACCTCGGCCTCGGCCGGCGCGGATCGCGGCCATTCGAACTGGTGCTCCGTCGCCATGCCCGGCATCGGCGCGGGCTCCCGGCCGCGCAGCGGGCGCAGGTCCGGCGGCGTGTCGGCCACGGCGATGGCGGCGATGTCGGCGACCGGCTCGAAGGTGACGACATAGTCCGGCAGCCCCGCCTCTTCCGCCGCGATGGGATGGACGGTGGCGCGATAGGAGCCTTCGGCGATGTCGTACCAGCTCTCCCGCGCCGCGGGCTGCACCATCTGCTCCTCGCCGGGCAGGGCATCGGTGTTGTCGAGCAGGATGCGCCCGTGGCGCACGACGAGCGGGAAGGCCCAGGGCGTGCAGGCGAGATCCGCCTCGCGCCGCGTCAGGCCGCCCGTGGTCAGCCGGACGGCAAAGCCGCCGTCGGAGCCGGTGCCGAAGGCGACGAGACGGCCCGCGGCCGACTCGCGGCGATAGGCGAAGTCATAGGCGTACCAGGCGATCGGGTCGGCGTGCCGGTGGGGGAGATCGTCGGGGTGGAAGAGCACGAGCGTGGCGACATCGGTTCCGATCGTGATCGTCTTCTCGCCCATGCTTCCCGCCTCGGTCCCGCACGTCCCGGCGCCGTGCCGCCGAGAGCCTCGCAGGGATTTGTGTCGGCTCTGCGCCGGCGGCGAGGGGGCGGGCGCATTTTTCGGCCCGGCCGGCCGTCCCCGCCGGCCAGGGTGGAAACAAACGGGCCGGCTTGCGCGTTGATCGATAGCCTCGGCGAGGATACGGCGCTGGGCTCCGAGCCCTCGTCGAGGCCCTGTCCCGACCGGAGGCTTGCCATGTCAGACATGACCGAACAGGCCGGCTCGTCCGCCGACTTCGCCGAGCATCAACACACCTTCGACAGCGTGATGCGGATGGCGCTGATCGCCATCCTGCACGTGCTCTCGATCCTGGTGGGCCTGGCCATCGGCGGCGTCGACCATCATTGGAGCGTCGCCGGGTTCTGGATGGTGATCGCCACCATCGCCGCCGGGCTCGGCGCCGCCCTCAAGGAGCTGAGCTGGCGTCCGGGCGCGGTGATCCTGGTGGTGATGCTGGCGACGCTCGGCATGGTCAGCGCGGGATGATCGGCAGGTCGATCATCCCGAAAAAGGTCGGCCGTCCTTGCCGGAGCCGGACTTGATGCCGCCACATTGCGGCAGACAGCTCTGCTCGGCGGACATGTCCGCTGCTGGGAGAGAACACATGCCGATCGTTCCGTGCCAGGCTGCGTCCGACCCGGCGCCGTGGACGGCCCGGGTCCGCAGCGGCGGACCGGCGGCCGACGGCCTCGGTCGGCGGCCCGCGGGGGTGTGCTGATGGTCGCCGACGAGCTCATCCACCAGAGCACGCGGCTGCGGATCATGGCGGTCCTCAACGTCCTCACCGAAGAGGAGGCGCTCGATTTCAGCCGCCTCAAGATGATCGTGCAGGCGACGGACGGCAATCTCGGCGCCCACCTCGATACGCTCGGCAAGGCCGGCTATGTCGAGATCGAGAAGGGGCTCGTCGGACGTCGGCTGCAGACCCGGGTGCGGGCCACCGATGCCGGCCGGCGCGCCTTCCGCGAGCACGCCGCTTATCTTCGCACCATCCTCGACCAGGCTGGCGTGGCACAGGGCGGCTGAGCGCGGCGGTCGCGGGGAATCCCGGGGCTCGGCGTGCCGGCAGGCCCCGTCACGCCGTCGCGGCGAAGGCCGTGGCGCGCGCCACCGGCTCCCAGCGCGCGAGATCGGCCAGCAGGGTCTCCGCGTGGCCCCGCACGGCGGCGACGGCGTCGGCGCCGAGCTGCAGCCGCAGCGGCGTGCGCTCGGCGGCCAGGGCCTGCTCGATGGCTTCGGCGGCCTTGGCCGGGTCGCCCTCCTGCGTGCCGTCCATGCCGTGGGCGAAGGCGCGGGTCGGGCCGACGCTGTCGGCATAGGCCTCGATCGGCGGCATGTCGCGCATGGCCGCGCCCTGGAGCGCGGTGCGGAAGGCGCCGGGCTCGACGATCAGCACCTTGACACCGAAGGGGGCCATTTCCAGCGCCAGCGCCTCCGAGGCGCCCTCCAGGGCGAACTTGGTGGCGGAATAGGCGGAGAAGCCGGCATAGGAGAGCTGGCCGCCCAGGCTGGAAATGTTGACGATCGCGCCGGAGCGCTGGCGGCGCAGCACCGGCAGCACCGCCCGGGTGACGGCGATGGCGCCGAAGAAGTTGGTCTGCATGATCGCCCTGAGCTCGGCGAGCGAGGTCTCCTCCAGGGCACCGACCACGGCATAGCCGGCATTGTTGATCAGCACGTCGATCCGCCCGAAGCGGGCGACGGCGGCGTCGACCGCAGCCTCGGCGTCGCCGTCCCGGTCGACGTCGAGCGTCAGGGCGAGCACGCGCTCGGGCGCCGCCTCGACGAGCGCCTGCAGCCTGGCGGGATTACGGGCGGTGGCGACGACGTTGTCGCCGCGGGCGAGGGCATGGCTCGCGAAGGCCTGGCCGAAGCCGGAGGACGCGCCGGTGATGAACCAGGTCCTGGGCGGGGTCTGAAGGGAGGTCGTCATGGTGATCGTCTCCGGTCTGGGCATCGAATGGCCGCATCATGACCGGCGATGGATTGCTCGATAAGACGGTTTAATTCGCAAGAGCCATTCGATATCGTGCAGGAATGAACCGCGAGCTTCTGGCGCATCTGCCGATCGTGGCCGCCGTGGCCCGGGCGGGCGGCTTTGCCGCCGCGGCCGCGCGCCTCGGCATGAGCCCGTCGGCCGTCAGCCACGCCGTCCGCACGGTCGAGGACGGCCTCGGCGTGCCGCTCTTCGCCCGCACCACGCGCAGCGTCGCCCTGACCGAGGCCGGGGCCGGGTTCCTGGCGTCGGTCGGCCCGGCGCTGGCGGCGATCGAGGAGGCCGGCGAGCGCGTCCTGGCGGAGCGGGGGCGGGTCACCGGGCTGCTGCGCCTCAACGTGCCCCGGGTGGCGCTGCCGATCGCGATCACGCCGGTGCTGGCGGAGCTCGCCTGGCGCCATCCCGACCTGACGGTCGAGATCACCTCCGACGAGGCGCTGGCGGACATCGTCGCCGGCGGCTTCGACGCCGGCGTCCGCCTCGGCGGCATGATCGCCGAGGACATGGTGGCGGTGCGGCTGACCCCGCCATTCCCAGCGATCATGGTCTGCGCGCCGAGCTATATCGAGGCCAGGGGCGAGCCGGCGGCGGTGGCCGAGCTCAGCCGGCACAATTGCATCGGCTACCGCCTCATCTCGACCGGCGCCGCCTATGCCTGGGACCTCAGGGACGGCGACGCCGAGCTCGCTGTCGCGGTCGCCGGCACCGTGCGGGTCACGGATTCCGGCTATGCCCGGGAGCTCGCCTTGAGCGGCGTCGGGATCGCCTATCTCTTCGAGCCGCTGGTCAGGGCCGACATCCGGGCGGGGCGCCTGACCTGGGTCCTGCCGGCGGCCAGCATCGAGGAGCCCGGGCTGTTCCTGTACTTCCCGCGCGGCGCCGCCGCCATGCCGAAGCTGCGCGCCTTCCTCGACGTCGCGCACGAGGTGCTGCGGCCGGCGCGCGAGGAATGACCCCGATCAGGCCTGCGCTCCCCGGAAGCGGTCGCGCCCGGCGACCAGGGCCTCGAGCTTGGCGCGCGCCCGCCCGCGCGGCAGGTACCACATGCCGCAATCCGACGCCGGATGCAGGCGCTCGGCCGGCACGATGCGGCTCGCCGCTTCGATCCGCCGGGCGACATGGTCCGGCGCCTCGACCTGCGGCGCGGCGAGGTCGAGCAGGCCGAGCACCACGTGCTTGTCGCCGCAATGGGCCAGCAGCTCGGGCTGGTGGCGCGGCTGCTCGTATTCGAGGCTGATGCCGGCGATGGGCAGGCCGGCGAGGATGTCGAGCACCTTGGGGTAGAGCCCGCTCCAGGACTTGTCGCGGTTGACGACGGCGTAGCCGTAGCAGACATGGACCAGGACGGGGGCCTCGATCCCCTCGATCATGGTGCGGATGGCCTCGGCCCCGATCGTCGCCGCCCGCGCATGGTGGAGATGGAAGGACGGCTCGTCGATCTGCAGGACATCGATGCCGGCCTGATCCATGGCGCGAAGCTCGTGGTTCAGGGCGCGCGCCAGGGCGAGCACGGCCTCGGCCGGGTCGGCATAGAACCGGTCGCTGAGGCGGGTGTAGAGCGTGAAGGCGCCGACGATGGTCATCTTGGTCGGGCGGCGGGCCTGCGCCTTCAGGAAGCGCGCCTCCGCCTCCGTCGCCGGCCCCCGCCAGGAGAGGGGCGAGACGATGCGCGGCCGCATGCGCGCATGGGCGACGAACTCGTCCAGGCCGGTCTCGTCGCGACGGATGGCCCCGGTCTCGTCGGGCAGGCTGCGGTCGTCGAGCAGCTCGACGTCGATGCCGTCCAGGGCCGCGATGAAGTGGCGATCATAGGCGGCGCGAAACGCCTCGCCGTCGGTGACGAGGTCGAGGCCGGCCCGCTCCTGCTCGCAGATCGACAGCAGGGCCGCGTCGCGCCGGGCCTCGTCGAGCACCGCCGCGTCCGGGCGCCACCAGCTGCCGTCGAAGGTGCCCATCTTCTCGTGGCGCGCCAGCCAGTGCGGCTTGACATAGCTGCCGACGATCTGGGTGCTCAGGGGCTCGAGGCCGCGATGGGCTGTCGACGTCATGGTCCGTCTCCGCAAGCCTGGTCCGGCGCATCCGGCGCGGCCCGGCAGATCAGCTCGGCCGCGTCCCGGGCGTCCCGGGGCGACAGCCCGGCATGCAGCACGCAGCGCACGCGGCCGTTGCGATAGGGCGCGACCCGCACGGGCTGGTCCGAGAGGCGCGTCAGCAGGGCGTCGACGGCGGCCTCCCCGCCGAAATCCAGCATGACGATGTTGGTGTCGGGGACGGGATCGCAGACCGCGTTGCCCAGCTCCGCGGCGAGGCGCGCGGCGAAGACCGCGGCGGCTTCGTGCGCGGCCTTCGCCCGCGGCCGATAGCCGGCGAGGGCGACGCGGGCCGCGGCGGCGAGCGGGCCGACCGGGCGCCAGAGCCCGCCGAACATCTTCTGGATCCGCGCGGCCTCGTCGATGGCGTCCCGGGAGGCGAGCAGCAGGGCTCCCACGGGCGCGCCGAGGATCTTGTTGAGGCCGACCATGACGCTGGAGGCGCCGCGCACCGCCTCCGCCGGCGCCGTGCCGGCCGCGACCGCCGCGTGCCAGATGCGCGCGCCGTCGACGTGCAGGTGCAGGCCGCGGCCGCGGCAGATCGCGGCGATCCCGTCCAGCCAGCCGGCCGGCATGACCGTGCCGCCGGCGCGGTTGTGCGTGTTCTCCAGCCAGACGAGCCGGGTCCGCCGCTCGCTCGCCGAGCCCGAGCGGATGGCGAGCGCCGCCTCCACCATGGCCGGCGCCAGGTGGCCGCGCCGGCCTTCGACCGGCCGCACCACCACGCCGTTGAGCGCCGCGGTCGCGGCGACCTCGTTGACGGCGACGTGGCTTTCACGCTCGGCGAGCACCGCCTCGCCGGGCGCGCACCACAGGCGCAGGGCGATCTGGTTGGCGAGCGTGCCGGTCGGCACGAACAACCCGTCCTCGAAGCCGCAGAGGTCGGCGGCCTCGCGGACGAGGCGCCGCTCCTCCTCGTCCTCGTGCCGGCCGAAGCCGGGCTGGCGCTGCGCCGCCGCCGCGAGGGCCTGGAGCACGGCGGGGGCGAGAGGGGCGAGCACGTCGCTGCGCAGATCGTACATGGCGCGTCCGTCAGGCGAGGGGGATGCAGCGGTGGACGACCGTGCCGCCGATGAAGGCATAGTCGACGACGCCGGCGAAGGGGCGCGGCTCCAGCGGGGCCGTGGCCTCGTCGAGCAGGGCGCTGGTGGTCGGCGCCCACACCGTCAGGATGCCGTCGTGCAGGACGGCGCGGTATTCGTGCCGGTGCCCGCAGCCGATCAGCCGGACGCCGTGCCGCCTGGCGAGGTCCCAGAGCCGGACCCGGGCGGCCGGCGGCATCGCCGCGGAGATCGCCGTATCCTCGTGCGGGGAGATCAGGAACGGCGGCTTGTGCAGGAACAGGGCCGTCGGCCCCGGCGCCGCGGCGGCGAGCGCGGCTTCGAGCCAGGCCCATTCCTCGGCGTCTTCCGCCATGCCGGTGCCGAGCACCATGGCGTTGACGCCGACGAGGTGCCAATCGCCGGCGGGGCGCAGCCAGTGCTCCGGGCCGTGGAGCGCACGAAAGCGGGCGATGAGGTCGCGATCGGGCGCCGGCGCCGAGGGCGGGCCGTCGCCGACGTCGTGGTTGCCGGGCACGGAGAGCACCTCGACGCCGAGCGCCCGCAAGGCCTGCGCGGCGAAGGCATGATCGGCGGCGTCGCCGGGATCGTCACGGACGATGTCGCCGGTGTTGACGATCAGGTCTGGCGCGAGCTCGGCCACCACAGCGGCGAGACGCAGCCAGCGCGCCGCCGATGCCGGGTCGTCGTGACGCAGGTGCGGATCGCTGAGATGCAGCACCCTCATGCCGGGGCCTCCTGAGGCAGAGCAATGGCGGCCGGTCCCGGCCGCGTGCGGAAGCGGGCGATGAAGGCGGCGAGCTCCGGCGTCGCCGGCCGCTGCAGCAGCTCGGCCGGCGGGCCGATCTCGACGATCCGGCCCTGGTGCATGAACGCGACCTCGTCGGCCACGTCGCGCACGAAGGCGAGCTCGTGGCTCACCACCATCATGGTCATGCCGGCCCCGGCGAGCGCGCGGATGACGGCGAGCACCTCGCCGACCAGCTCCGGATCGAGCGCGGAAGTCACCTCGTCGAGCAGGACCAGCTCGGGCCGCAGCGCGAAGGCGCGGGCGATCGCCACCCGCTGCTGCTGCCCGCCGGAGAGCTGATAGGGATAGTGCTCGGCGCGCTCGGCCAGGCCGACGCGGGCGAGCCAGCCGGCCGCGGCCTCGGCCGCCTCGGCGCGGCCCTGGCCGCCGACCCGGCGCAGGCCCAGCATGATGTTCTGCCGGGCCGTCAGATGCGGGAACAGGTTGTAGCCCTGGAACACCATGCCGATGCGGCCGCGCTGGGCCGAAAGCCGCCTGTCGCCGAGGCGCCGGCGCGTCCGGCCCTCGCCGGCATAGCCGAGGCGCTCCCCGCGCAGCCGGATGGTGCCGGCCTCGTAGTCCTCTAGCGTGTTGACGCAGCGCAGCAGCGTCGACTTGCCGGAGCCGGAGGAGCCGATGATGGCGGTGACGCGCCCCTCCGGCACGGCAAGCGAGACCTCGCGCAGGACCGGCTGGCCGGCGAAGCTCTTGCTCAGCCGCTCGATGCCGAGCAGCGCGTCCGTGCGCTCAATAGACGACATGGCGAAACCGTCCCTCCAGCCAGCGGCCGACGGCGCCGAGGCTGAGATTGATGGCGAGATAGGCGGCCCAGAGCGTGATGTAGACCTGCGGGATCAAGAGCGTGCGCATGGCCATGTCCTGGCCCGTCATCAGGAGGTCGCCGACGCCGAGGGCGGAGACCAGCGTCGACGCCTTCACCATGTCGGCGGCGACGTTGGTGACGGAGGGGAGGGCGCGGGGAAGCGACAACGGCGCCACCACCGCGGTGAGGCGCGCGCAGAACGGCAGGCCCACCGCCTTGGCCGCGTCGATCTGCGCGGCCGGGATCGACTGGATCGCGCCGCGGAAGATCTCGGTGAGATGGGCGCCGGCATAGAGGCCCATCGCCAGCGCGGCGGCGAGCATGGCCGGCAGCGCCTGCCAGACGGCGCCGAGGCCGAAGAACAGGAACAGCAGGGTGACGAGCAGCGGCGTGCCGCGCAGGACGAAGACGTAGAGCCCGACAGCCAGGCGCAGGAGGCGTGGCCCGAACACGCCGGCGACGGCGAGCGGGGCGGCGATGCCGAGGCCGAGCGCCAGCCCGCCGCCGGCCATCAGGCCCGTGACCTCGAGGCCGGCGAGCACCGCGTGCCGGCCGGCCCATAGCGTGTGGACGATGTCCGCGCCCTCGCCGGCCATGGTCACGACAGTCTCGGCATCCGCCGCTCGAGGCGGCGGGCGAGGAGGGCCATCAGCGTCGAGACCGCGAGATAGAGGCCGGCGACCACGAACCAGGCCTCGAAGACGCGGAAGAAGTTGGTGCTGATCTCGCGCGCCGTGAACGTCAGCTCCCGGACCGAGATCATCGAGGCGATCGACGTGTCCTTGAAGACCGAGACCGCGCTGTTGGTCAGGGACGGCAAGGCGTAGCGCAGGGCGATGGGCAGGACGACATGGACCTGGCGCTGCCACGCGGTGAGGCCGATCGCCCGGGCGCTGTCGAGATAGGCCCGGGGCATGGAGGCAAAGGCGGAGCGGAAGTTCTCGCAGAGATAGCCGCCGGCCGTGACGGAGAGCGCAGCGACGAAGGTCTGGTTCGCCGTGAGGCCGCGCAGCCCGTATTGCGGCAGCACGAGATAGACCAGGAAGACCAGGAGCAGCAGCGGCGTGCTCCGTGCGGTCGCCACATAGGCGTGCGCCAGGCCGCGGAGAGAGCGGCGCCGCGATTGCGACAGCCAGGCGAAGCCGAGGCCCAGCACGAGGCCGATCGAGAGCGAGGCGGCCGCGAGCTCGAGACTGAGCGCCAGCGCCTGCGCAAGGGCCTGGCGGTATTGCCAGACCACGGTCCAGTCGAAGCGATAGCCCTGCACGATCGGCGTCCCCCTGCCGGATCAGGCGGCGAATTCGTGGGGCTGGCCGGTCCTGGGCGCGGGCAGGTCGGTGTCGAGCCAGGTCTTGAACAGAGCGGCATAGGCGGCGAAGTCGACGCCGGTCATCGCTTCGCGCAGCGCGGTGTCGAGGAAGCTCAGCCAGCGCGGCTGGCCCTGCCGGATGCCGCAGGCGACCGATCCGGCGCGATGGGAAAAGCCGCTGTCGAGGTAGCGGCCGGGAAGCTGCTTCAAGGTCCAGGGAATGCGGCTATAGGTGATGTAGTGGGCGTCGGCGCGGCCGGCGTTGAGGGCCTGCAGGGCGGCATCCGGCGTGGCAAACTGCTCCACCTTCGCGTCCGGCAGCACTTCCCGGATCCAGCTTTCGATGAAGACGTTCTGGATGGCGCTGATGGTCGTGTCCGCGCCGGCGGCCTTCAGCGCCGCGAAATCCCGGTAGCGGCCGTCGGCCCTCAGCAGGAAGCCCTGGCCGTCGCGGTAATAGGGCACGGTGAAATCGATCTGCAGGGCGCGGCCGGCGGTGACGGTGAGGTTCTGGATGGTGAGGTCGATGCGGTTGGCGAGCAGGTTCGGAATGCGCGCATCGGAGGTCTGCGTCACGAACTCGACCTTGCCGGGATCGTTGAACAGGCCTTTTGCCAGCAGACGGGCGAGGTCGATCTCGAAGCCGGCGAGGTCGCCGTTCTCCTGCCGGAAGTAGAAGGGCGGAATGTCGGTGCCCGTTCCCACGATCAGGTGCCCGCGCGAGAGCACCTCCTGCAGCTTGTCGTCGCCGGCGGCGCCGGCACTCGACTGCGCCGCGGCGGGCAGGGCGAGGGCGGCGCCTCCCATGCCGGCGAGCAGGGACGCGCCGAGGAGCGCGCGACGATCCAGGGGCTGGTTCGGCATGGGGATCTCCAAATGGTTCGTAAATTTGTTCGAACCATTGCGCCGAGTCAATGACGGCATTATGACGGGCGGGACGGCTGGGATCGCCGGCCGGGACCAGGACGAGTCGATGAAGAGCAGCACCCCGGATGTGGGATCGGACGCCGGCGAGCATGAGGCGCCGGATGGGCGGGATGCGCCCGCGCGGCCGGCCTGGCGCGCAGTCGAGCAGCACCTGCGCGGGGCGATCGAGCGTGGCGATCTCGCCGTCGGCGCCCAGGTGCCGACCGAGATGGAGCTGATGGAGCGCTTCGGCTCCAGCCGCTATGCCGTGCGCCGGGCCCTGACCGTGCTGCAGAGCGACGGGCTGGTGCGGATCGAGCAGGGGCGCGGCACGTTCGTGCACGATGGCTTCCTGGTCTCCTACCGGCTCGGCGACCGGCCGCGCTTCACCAATGTGCTGATCGAGAACCAGATCACGCCGGGCCAGGAGATCCTGCGGATCGACCGCGTGCCGGCGGAGGCCGAGATCGCGCAGGCCCTCGGCTGCGAGGCCGGAAGCGACGTGGTGCTGATGGAGCTGCTCGGCTACGCCAACGGCCAGGTGGTCAAGCACGACACCAACCATTTCCCGCTGCCGCGCTTCGAGGGATTCGAGCCGGTGCTGCGCGGCACCGGCTCGGTCACGGAAGCCTTCGCTGCCTTCGGCATCGCCGACTACCGGCGCAGGCACACCTCGATCGTCGGGCGGCTGCCGACCGCGGCGGAGGCGCGCATGCTGCGGCAGCTGCCGAGCCAGCCGGTGTTCGAATGCCTGCGCGTCGACGTCGACCCGGCCGACCGGCCGATCGTCGTCGGGCGCACGATCTTCTCGTGCGAGCGCGTGCGGCTGACGCTGGGCGAGTGATGCCCCCGGGACAGGGCAGTCGGGCCGGTCAGGCTTCGGCCGATCCCTCGCCTCGCTCGTCGAAGGCCTGCCGGGCCGCCTCCACCTCCGGCAGATGGGCGAGCGTCCAGGCCGACAGCGCCTCGAAGGGCTGCTTGAGCGTGTGGCCGAGCGGCGTCATCCGGTACTCCACCGCCACCGGCGAGACCGGAAGGACCCGCCGCTCGACGATGCCGTTGCGCTCCAGGCGGCGCAGGGCCTGGGTCAGCGCCTTCTGCGTCACGCCCTCCAGGCGGCGCTTGAGGCTGTTGAAGCGCTGCGGCTCGGCGCAGAGCACGGCCAGGATCAGGACCGACCACTTGTCGGCGAGCTGGTCGAGCAGCAGGCGGCTGCCGCAGTCCGCCCGGAAGATGCGGCCGTCGAAGTCCGGCATGGCGGTTTCCTCCTGGCTACCAGGGCGATTTCAAGTGCCTGATTGACACTAGGTATACACGATATACCTAGAGGGCTCCGTCTCCTGGAGCCGATTTCCATGATCTCGTCGTCCCTCGACGCCCTGTTCCGGCCGTTCCGGCTGAAGTCGCTGACACTGAAGAATCGCATTGTCATGGCGCCGATGACGCGTTCCTTCTCCCCCGGCGGCGTGCCGGGCGCGGACGTCGCGGCCTATTACCGGCGCCGCGCCGAGGGCGAGGTCGGGCTGATCCTCTCCGAGGGCACGGCGATCGACCGGCCGGGGGCCCGCAACGACCCGAACGTGCCGTTCTTCCACGGCGAGGCGGCGCTCGCCGGCTGGCAGCGGGTGATCCAGGAGGTCCACGCGGCCGGCGGCCGGATGGGGCCGCAGATCTGGCATGTCGGCGCCGTCAAGAGCTTCCAGACCGAGTGGGAGCAGGGCGGAATCGAGAGCCCCTCCGGCCTGGTCGCGCCCGGCGCTCCGCGTGGCGAGGCCATGAGCGAGGAGGCTGTCGCCGACACCATCGCCGCCTATGGCCGCGCGGCCGCCGACGCCCGGCGCCTCGGCTTCGACGTGGTGGAGATCCACGGCGCGCACGGCTATCTCCTCGACCAGTTCTTCTGGAGCGGCACCAACGCGCGCGGCGACCGCTACGGCGGCGCCACGCTGAAGCAACGGTCGCGGTTCGCCGCCGAGGTGGTGAAGGCGATACGCGGCGCGGTCGGCCCCGATTTCCCCATCATCCTGCGCCTCAGCCAGTGGAAGCAGCAGGACTATGCCGTGCGCCTCGCCGATACGCCCGATGCCATGGCCGATTGGCTCGTGCCGCTGGCCGAGGCCGGGGTGGATGCCTTCCACTGCTCGCAGCGCCGTTTCTGGGAAGCGGAATTCCCGGAGGTCGACGGCGAGGACGGCCTCAACTTCGCCGGCTGGGCCAAGACGCTCACCGGTGCCGGCACGATCAGCGTCGGCTCGGTCGGCCTTTCCGGCGATTTCTTCGGCTCGTTCGGCGGCGAGGGCTCCGAACCGGCAGGCCTGGACGCCCTGCTGCGCCGGCTGGAGCGGGACGAGTTCGACCTGATCGCCGTCGGCCGGGCCCTGCTGAACGACCCGCGCTGGGCGCTGAAGATCAGGGCAGGCGACACGGACGGGCTGAAGGCGTTCAGCGCCGGCGCCTTCGCCGAGCTGGTCTGAGACCCGGAGGGCGGCGATCATCCGCAGCCGGCGCCGGCATGGTCGCCGAAATCCGGCTCCGGCCCCTGCTCGCCGCTTTCCAGCCAGGCGATCTTGGCGCGGAGATAGCCGGCCATCGCCTCGAGCTCCGCCGCCTTGCGCTCCAGCCGGGCGAGCTGCGCGGCCATGAGCTCGATGCTGCGCTCGCGGGTGATGCGCCCCTCGCGATGCTCCACGCCGACCGCCGCGATCTCCTTCAGCGACAGGCCCAGCGACTGCGCCATGCGGATCAGCCGCGCCTCGCGCACGTTCTCCGCCGTGAAGTGCTGGTAGGGATTGCGGCCGCCCTTGCCGTTCGTCTGCGGCACCAGAAGTCCGCGCCGGACATAGAAGCGGACGGTGTCGGGCGTCAGCCCCGTCGCCCGCGCGAAGGCCGAGATCAGCATCGCCACCCCTCTTGACCATGGACCATGGTCCACACTTATAGGACCGGCTCCTCACGATGTGGAGCATGGGATCATGAACAGAACGGCCCTGGTGACGGGCGCCTCGTCGGGCATCGGCGAAGCGACGGCAAAGGCTTTGCTGGCCGACGGCTACACCGTCTATGCGGCGGCGCGGCGCCTCGACCGCATGGCGGGGCTCGCCGCCGCCGGCGTGCGTCCGATCGCCCTCGACCTCATCGACGATGCCTCGATGGTCGCCGCGGTGGAGAAGATCCTCGGCGAGACCGGCCGCATCGACGTGCTGGTCAACAATGCCGGCTATGGCAGCTACGGCGCCCTGGAGGACGTGCCGCTCGAAGAGGCGCGCCGCCAGTTCGAGGTCAACCTGTTCGGCGCCGCCCGGCTCTGCCAGCTGGTGCTGCCGGCGATGCGGACGCAGAAGGGCGGCCGGATCGTCAATGTCAGCTCGATCGGCGGCAAGGGCGGCGAGCCTTTCGGCGCCTGGTACCACGCCACCAAGTTCGCGCTGGAGGGCCTCAGCGACAGCCTGCGCATGGAACTGATCCCCTTCGGCATCGACGTGATCGTGATCGAGCCCGGCGCCATCCGCACCGAATGGGGCGGCATCGCCCACGAGAGCATGCTGCGCATGTCCGGCGACACGGCCTACGGCCCCTATGCCCGCCGCCATGCCCGGCTGCACGAACGGGCCGGAACGCGCATGGCCTCCCCACCGGAGGTCGTCGCCCGCATCATCGCCCGGGCCGTCGCCTCGAAGCGCCCGCGCACGCGCTATCCCGCCGGCGGCGGGGCGCGCTGGATCCTGCTGATCCAGCGCTTCCTGACCGACCGGATGCAGGACCGGCTGATGTGGCGGGTGTCGCAGGGCGGGGCGTAGGAAGGCATCCCTGAGACGGAACGTCGGCTCGGAGTAGCGCGATGTGGATCATCGTGCTACATCGTCTCGTTCCCTCTTCGTTCCGGAGGCCGCGTGACCCGACGGGCCGGCAGCGCCGATCTTCCCCTGCACCATGGCCGGGTCCCGCCCTGGCTCGGCCGGCGCATGGCGCGGCTCGGCGCGGTGATCACGCAGGCGATCGTGCACCATTATGGCCGGGACGAGTTCCTGCGCCGCCTGGCCCATCCCTTCTGGTTCCAGTCCTTCGGCGCCGTCATGGGCATGGACTGGCATTCCTCCGGCATCACCACCAGCGTGATCGGCGCGCTGAAGCACGGGCTCGGGCCGCTGTCGGGCGAGCTCGGCCTTACGGTGTGCGGCGGGCGCGGCAGCCATTCGCGCCGCACGCCCGAGGAGCTCGTCGCGGTCGGCGAGCGCACGGGCCTCGACGGAGCGGCGCTCGCCCGCGCCAGCCGGCTGGTCGCCAAGGTCGACAGCGCCGCGGTGCAGGACGGGTTCGAGCTCTATCTCCACGGCTTCATCGTCGCCGACGATGGCAAATGGGTGGTGGTGCAGCAGGGCATGAACGGCGACAGCCGCTATGCCCGCCGCTACCATTGGCTCTCCGACGACCTGACCAGCTTCGTCGACGCACCGCATGCCGCGATCGAGGGGCAGAACCAGGGCGAGATCGTCAACCTCACCGACCGCAGGGCCGAGGCCTCGCGCCGCGGCCAGCTTGTGTTGCTGCGCGACCAGGGGCCGGACCGGATCGTGCAGGCGGTGGCGGAGCACAGGGGCAGGGCGGCGCCCGCCGCGCCGCCGGACGCGCCCTTCCTGCCGCACCTCGTCATGCCGGCGCATCACGACGTGCAGCCCAAGGACGTGATGATCCGCCGCCTGCACGGGGCGCTGGCCGCCGCGGCCGACAGCGCCCCGGCCGACTTCGCCGAGCTCCTGCTGGTGCCGGGCGTCGGCGCGCGCACGGTGCAGGCGCTGGCCATGGTGGCCGAGGTCGTGCACGGCGCGCCCTGCCGCTTCGCCGATCCCGCCCGCTTCTCGCTGCCCCATGGCGGCAAGGACCGGCATCCCTATCCCGTGCCGACCAGGGTCTACGACCAGACCATCGGCGTGCTGAAGGCGGCGGTGGCGAGCGCCCGGCTCGGCAACGACGAACGGCTCGACGCCATCCGCCGGCTGGACCGGCAGAGCCGGCGCCTGGAGCGCACGGCGAGCGGCCCGTCGCTGCCCGCCTTCATCGGCGAGGAGCGGCGCCGCTCGCACGAGTATGGCGGGCGCAGCGTCTTCGGCTGGGAGCCGCCGCCGGAGGCCGATCACTCAGCCGAGCCGGCCCCTCTCAGCGTGTGATGCGGAAGCATTGCGCGATCTGCTCTTTCTTGAATCGGTCCACGGTCTCCGTGACGTCGGCTGTGCGCGGACTGGCGTAGGCGGCCGCGACAATCCTCCTGAGCCTTCCCTGCACCTCCGGCCTGGCATGACCGAGAACGGTCGTCATGACCTCGGATTGAGGCGCCCCCGTCTGCCGCTTCTCCATGATGATTCCCGCCAGATTTGCCTCCGCCTCGCACAGATCTGCCACTAGCGCCGGCCGGATATTCTCATGCGCGCGTGGGGCACATGATGCGAGAGCCATCGTCGCGGCGATGAGCGCAAACCTGATCGCTTTCATGAGACAGCGGACCCAATGTCATGAGAGGCCGTTGTTGTAGCAAGCCACAATTGCTCTTTCGTGAATCGATCCACATCCTTCCTGATATGGGGGGCTCAGGGGATGTCGCGCCGGGAAACGGGGCCGGGCTGGCCGGGAGGGAATAGGCATGAAGATCGACGGCGAGTGCCATTGCGGCTCCGTCCGCTACGAAGCCGAGATCGACCCGGAGGCGGTGTCGATCTGCCATTGCACGGATTGTCAGTCGTTGACCGGCTCGGCCTTCCGCGTCACCGTCGCGACCGGGCGTAAAGATATCCGCCTCACCGCCAGTCCGCCCAGGCTCTACGTCAAGACCGCGGACAACGGCCGCAAGCGCATGCAGTATTTCTGCCCGGACTGCGGCTCACCCCTGTTCACCACCGGCGAGGGCGAGGACGCGGCGGAATGGGGCATCCGCTGGGGCAGCATCCGTCAGCGCCGGGAGCTGGTGCCGCGCCGCCAGATCTGGTGCCGCTCGGCGCTGCCCTGGATCGACGGGGTGCGCGAGCTGCCCGGACGCGAGGGGGATTGAGGTCCGGCCTATGCCTGCCAGTCCGGCGAACGCTCGATCAGCGGGCGCTCGGGGTCGGCGGCGAGGGCGTCGAGCAGGGCCAGCTCGTCGTCGGACATCCGGCGGGCCGCCGGCGGCGCGCTGCGCCAGCCGTCCCAGGCCGAGGTTTCCCGGCCGTTCAGCGCCAGGTGGTCACGGTGGACGTTGACCTTCACGAACCATAGGCCCGTGCCCTCGTCGCCATGGCCGAAGGTCTCGGAGGCGGCCCGTTCGGCGCGGCAGGCCTGCCAGGCTTCGCCCGCCGTGAGGAAGGCTTGGCGCGGCACGTCGGCAGGCTCGAAGGCGGCGCCGAGGCGCGCCCGGATCGGCGGATCGAGCTGCGCATCCGCGAGGCGCCAGGTCGCGCCGTCGCGATATTCGCAGACCCAATGGTCTTCCCAGCCCGGGCCGAAATAGGCGGCGAAGCCGCAGCGCAGGCGGGCGGGCACGCCCTTGGCGCGCAGCAGCGCGCAGAGCAGCAGGGCATAGTCGCGGCAGGTGCCGGGCGAGCGGTCCGCCGGGACGCGCGGCTCGTGCAGCGGCCGCGGATCGCGCCGCAGGACGTCGGCAAGGCGATCGGCCACGGGCAAGGTGGTGCGGGAGATGCCGGCGAGCCGGGACGCGTCGAGGCCATAGGCGTCGAGCCAGCCGAGATGCACCAGCACACCCTGGACGATGCGGGCCAGCGCGGGCACGTCGGCGGGCTCCGCCGCGAGGTCCGCGGCGTGACCGGCTGGGTCGGACATCGGGCTGTGGGCGGCCCATCGGGCGATGCCGGACATGGTGGACATGGCCGCAGCAAAGCTCGTCCGCGCCCGATCGGCAAGGCGCATGTGCAGCCGGTCGGCGCGCATCGCGCATATTTTATCGCCTGCCGCGGCGGGCGCGATCGGCCACCGGGCGCTCGGGATCGGCGGTCAGGGTGCCGAACCGCGCCAGCTCGCCGTCGTCGACCACTGTGGCCGACACGCCGGGAAGGTTCACGCCTCGCCGCATCTAGAGCGTGATCGTTTCAAGTTGAATCGATCCCGCTCTCCATCTCTTTGTTTTTACGCATTTTCTTGACGCGGACCGGATGCCGGTCCGCTGGAAAATGCTCTAGAGCCTGTAGAGGTGAAGCCCGCCATCGACGAAGACGGCATCCCCCGTCGAGAACTTGAAGGCGCCGGTTGCCAGCTCCGCCACGGCTTCTCCGACGTCGGCGGGGGTGCCCCAGCGCCGCATCGGCACCAGGCCTTCTTCGATGACGCGGTCGTATTTCTCCCGGGAAGGCCGGGTCATCTCCGTCATCATGATGCCGGGTCGCACCTCATAGGCATGGATTTTCTCCTCGGCCAGCCGCGCCGCGAAGAGGCGGGTGGCCATGGACAATCCGGTCTTGGTGATGCAGTAGTCGGGGCGGTTTACGCCGATCATCTCTGCGTTCACGGACGTAATATTGACAATCGAGCAGAAATGCTCGGTCGCTGCACCCGTCTTTATCACATGTCGGCCGAACTTCTGGCTCAGCAGGAATGGTGCACGCAAATTGATACGAATTGCACGATCAAGGCTTTCGACAGGAAGATCGAGCATATCGCCGCGCACCGTCGAGGAGACGCCGGCGTTGTTCACCAGCGTCGTCACCGTGCCCAGTCGCCCGGCAGCGCCGATGATGCCGTCGTGAAGAGCCTCGTCTCCCACATCCGCCGCAAGAAAGTCGGCATTCACGCCACTGCGCCTCAAGAGCGCGACGGTCTCGTCGGCGGCGGCATCGCGTTCGACATCGACGACCAGAACGTTGTGCCCCTTTTGCGCCAGCTTCTCGCAAATGGCTCGGCCGAGGCCGCGCCGGCCGCCCGTCACGATCGAAACAGCCGAAGTCATCGTTCTTCCTTTCAGGATTTCACCGAGCCGCTGACCAGGCCGCGCACGAAATAGCGTCCCAGCACGACGTACACGAGGGCGGTCGGCAGGGCGGCGATCACCGCGCCGGCCATGACCACGTTCCAGTCGACCGAGAAGTTCCCGGACAGATTGTTCAAGGCCACGGTGATGGGCTGCGACTGGGGATTTGGAACGATCGTTACACCAAAGAGGAAGTCGTTCCAGATGTTGGTGAACTGAAAGATCGCTGCCACGACGAAGGCTGGCGGCGAAAGCGGCAGGATAATCTTCCAATATACCTTCCAGACACCGGCGCCATCCACCCTTGCCGCCTCGATCAGGGACTGCGGCACGCTTCGGTAATAATTGCCGAAGATCAAAGCGTTGATCGATTGTCCGTAGATGATATGGACAACGATCAGTCCCGGAATAGTGCCGTAGAGACCCACCTTCTGCGTGAAGAAGACAAGCGGAACGATAATGCTCTGATAGGGTATGAACATGCCGAATATGATCAAGATCGAAACGAAATTCGCCCACTTGAAGCGCCAGAGTGAAAGGATATAGCCGGTGAGAGATCCGATCAGGCAGGAAATGGCCGTCGCGGAGATCGTAATTTCCAGGCTATTTTGGAACGATGACTGCAGTCTCGCCCAAGCTTCGCGGAAGCCGCCGAGCCCCAGCGTGCCAGGCAACTGCCACATGGTCGAGATCGAGACTTCCGTGGCGGTCTTCATCCCGTTCACGACCATCATGTAGACGGGCATGAGATAGAAGGCGGACAGCATGATCAGGGCCGCGTAGATCGCCGCCTTCCGGAGCTGCGGCGCGATCTTGCTTCCGAAAGGATGGGGCGGCGTGATTTCGCTTGCGGACATCAGGCGTTCTCCCGCGCGCTGCGCACGAGATAGGGAACGACGACTGCGGCAACCATGATCAGCATGACGACGGAGGCCGCGGCACCCAGCCCATATCGAAGAGCGCGGAAGGTCGTCTCGAAGACGAAGATTCCCGGAACGTCGGTCGCGAAGCCCGGGCCGGGACCCGACATTGCGAACACGAGGTCGAATATCTTCAGCGAGACGTGCCCGAGGATGATCAGGTTCACGACCGTGAAGGGCGCCAGCATCGGCCACGTGATCTTCCGAAAGTGCGTCCAGTCGGAGGCGTTGTCGATCTTGGCTGCTTCGCGGATATGCTCGGGGATGGTCGCCAGCCCGGCGAGGAACGTCGCCATCGCGAATCCGGAAAGCTGCCAGGAAGCGGCAATCGCGACGCCGATGATCGCGAGCGGCACGCCGAGGTCGATTTGAAGGCTGGCCGCGCTGGGAAAGATCTGAGCGAGCCTGTCGTTCAGCGGCGGCCACACGGTCGGATCGGTCAGCCAACTCGGCTTCACCGGACCAAGCCCGAAATTCGACAGAAGCGCGTTCACGCCGAGGCCATCGATGAGCGCATTGACGCCGCTTTCGGGATTGAACAGCCAGCGCCAGGCAACGCCCGTCACGATGAACGAGAGGGCATACGGGAAAAGGAAGATCGAGCGAAACAGGCCGCCGCCACGAATCCGGCGATCGACCAGAAGCGCCAGGATGAGTCCCAGCCCCACCGATCCGAACAGGAACAGCGTGGTGAAGACCAGGGTGTTGCGGAGATCGGCCTGGAAGCGGCCGCTCGAAAACAGAGCCGCGTAGTTCTTGGTGAGGGGGGAGGCGAAGCCCCCGCCGAGATTGATCGGCGACCAGGTCGACAGCGAAATCAGGACGGTGAGGACGATGAAGGCGTAGACGAAGACGAGGGTCGTCGCGACGACGGGCGAGATCAGGATCAACGGCATCAGCCGTTCGAACACAGCGCTTCTGGCGTGCGACGCCGGGTGTGGGGCTTCGGCGGCAATCGTCATGGGCGGCTCTCCCGCGCCGGCAGGACGCGGAGCAGACGGCTGCTCCGCGTGGCTCTGTCAGCCGTTGTTGATGGCTTGCTGCGCGCTCACGAGAGCCGCCGCAAAGCGGTCGACGTTCTTGTTGACGACGAACGATGTGAGGGCGTCGAAATGGGCCTGCACGAACGATGACGGCACCTGCGTGCCGTTGACGCTGGATCCAACGAACTTGTTCTTGGCGAACTTGTCGTAGGACCATTTCAGGTAGGGCGGCAGGGTCGCTTTATCGACGTCGAGACGAGGCGAGACCGACCCCTTCTTCAGGCTGAAGGCAAGCTGCGTTTCGGCCGAACCGATGGTCTTGAGCCAATTGCGGGCCTCCTCCGCATTGGTCGCTCCCTTGGCGATGGGAAAGCAATCGGTGACGATGATGAAGATGTCGTCCGTGCCGGGATGGCTCGTCCATCCGAAGTCTTCGTTGTCCTTCAGGCCCGCCTTCTGGAACTCGCCATAGGCCCAATCGCCGTGCATGTTGAAGGCGGAGCTGCCGTCGATCACCTTGCCCACGGCCTGGTCCCAGCTCAGGGCCGAGTGATCCGGGTTCTGGAATTCCAGGACGCGGAGATGAAGCTTCATGGCTTCCTTCATGTCCGGGGAGTCGAAGGAAAGCTGTCCACTCCAGAGCTTTTGGGTCTGGTCATAGCCCAAGAGGCCGGTGAAGGTATTCTCGAAGAGGCGTGCGTTCGCCCAAATGCCGTTGTCGCCGAGGGACAGGGCATTCACGCCGGCCTTCTTCAGCTTTTCAGCGGCCGGGAACCATTGATCCCAGGTAAGGCTGTCGCCAATCTCGATACCGTGCTTGGCGAGAAGCTTCTTGTTGTACCAGACCTCGTTGCAGCGCTGGATGCCGACGTGCACCGCGTAATACTTGCCATCCTTGCGGATCAGATCCAGGACGGCCGGAGGCACCTTATCCGCCCAGCCCTCGCTCTCGTAGAGACTGGTGATATCTTCGACGAAACCGGGGTCGACATACTGGTTCATGAAAGCCGCGCCGGCGTTTCCCTGCCAGGTGTCGGGCGGATTGCCGCCGGCAAGGCGGGCCTGCAACACGGATTGCGCATTCGTGCCGCTGCCGCCGGCGACAGCCGCGTTGATCGCCTCGGTTCCCGGAAACCTGGTCTTGTAAGCGTCCATCAGAGCCTTGAGGGCGGCGGCCTCGCCACCTGACGTCCACCACGAAAAGATCTCGAGCTTGCCTGCCGCCATCGCAGCACGGCCGGCAGCCAGGCCAATCGCCGCCGTACCGGCCAACATAGCGCCGCTCTTCAACAGCGCTCGCCTGCTGAGGTCCCATGTCATGCCTATTCCCTCCCTCTTGGCCGCTCGGACGCTTCAAAAATCCGAAATGCTCGTGGGTTCAGGCCCTCACCGATCTCTGGCAGGCTCTCGAAAGCCGGACTGCTTCAAGACGGATGAATTCCTGGAACGCGGAGCGTCCGCTCTGGTGACGGTGCTCTCAGGCCCGCCGGCAAATCATTTGTAAGCGCTTACAGACAGGAGTCAACGAAATTTTCAAGCCATCAGCTGTTGCCATGCTCCACGTGCTGAGCTCGACCGCAGGGAGGCGTCACAAAGCGCAATTCCCCGCAGGCCGTCTTCCAGCGTTGGGTAAGGGAAGGGCGCCTCCTCTCCCGGGGCCTCCAAGGCGTCCGCAAAATCGCTGTAGAGAATGGCGAGCGCCTCGTGATAGCCCTCCGGATTGCCGGCCGGCAGGGTCGACTGTCCTGCTCCCACCTCGGTCATCGTGCGTTGCCCCCTGTAGAGGGTCCGATCGGGCTGGCCCAGCTCGCCGATCAGCAGCGATTCAGGGACGTCCTGGCGCCACTCGATCGAGCCCGTTGTCCCGATGATCTTGATACGGAGGCAATTGCGATGACCCGGCGCGGCCTGCGTCGCCCATAAGAGGCCCGAAAACCCACGATCGAAGCGCAACTGGATGATGTCGTTGTCGTCGAGCGCGCGGCCGGGCACCATGGTCATCAGGTTTGCGGACAGTTCGGTGACCTTCGATGCGGTCATGAACTCTGCGAGATTGAAGGCGTGGGTGCCGACGTCGCCAAGCGTTCCGGTTGGCCCCGCCTTCGCAGGGTCGGTTCGCCAGCCGCCGGCCTTCGCGCCGAGGTTCTCCGGCTTGTCCGCAAGCCATTCCTGGAGATACTCGACGTAGACGAAGCGAATATCGCCGAGAGAGCCCTGACCAACGAGCTGGCGGGCCTCCCTGACCATGGGATAGCCGGTGTAGGTGTAAGTCATTCCGAAGAAGACGCCGTGGCGTTCCGCCAGCTGCCTGAGCTCGCGGGCCTCCTCCAGAGAGTTCACCAGGGGCTTGTCACAGATCACGCCCATTCCGTGCTGGATAAGTGTCTTGCACGCATCGAAATGGAGGTGATTGGGCGTGATGACGACGGCAGCCTTGATGCCGTCGCTTCGCGAAGACTCTCCCCTCGCGAGCGCCCCGACGGTTTCATAGGTGCGATCGGCTTCCACGCCGAGAGCTTCAGCTGCCTCCAGCGACGTCGGCCTGTCGGAGGAGAATACGCCCGCGGCGAGCGTCCACCGCCCGCTCAGCCGCTGTGCGGCACGATGATAGGGACCAAAGAACGAGCCTCGGCCGCCTCCGATCATGCCGAGAGGTAAGCGCTTCCATCGATCCAAATCGGACGCCAGCTTATAGACCATCGCGATCTCCTAAGTTCTTCTGCTTCTCGGTTGCGCGGTCGATCCTCGCACGATGAGCTCCGGCGCAGGCACGGCTCCGAGCTGGCCGATCTTTCCCTGCAGGACGTCGATGAAGAAGCGACCCGCCATCTCGCCGACGAGCGCATCGGGCACCTTCATCGTCGTGATGCCCGGTGGAAGCAATCGTGCCAGGTCGATGTCGTCGAACCCTGTGATGGAGACGTCGCCGGGGATGTCGACGCCCATCTCGGACGCCTTGAGCATGCAGCCGATCGCCAGGTAATCGTTCCCGCAGATGATGGCCGTCGGTGGCTCGTCCGAGCGCATGACCTTCTCGAAAGCCCTCATGCCGTCTTCGAACTTCCACGCACCTTCGATGAAATGGCGCGGTCGTATCGCAATCTCGCGTTCAGCCAGCGTGTCCTTCACGCCTTCCCGGCGCGCTCGCGCCCGATCATTGAAGGACGTGTCCTGTGCGATGAGACCAAAGGACCTGTGCCCCAGATCAAGGAGGTATTCCGTGATCGTCACAAAGGATTGGTAGTTGTCATAGCCGATGACGTTTCGACCGGGAGCGGTGCCCGGCGCGACATAGACGAGAACGTAGGGCACTCCCTTGTGCTCGAGCATGCCGAGCAGTTCCTCGGGATGATCGGCTCCGACAAGAACCAGGGCCTCGACGCCCCGTTCGATCATCGCCTGGGCCTGATGTGTCGCAACCTCTCGCGCATAATGCGTGACGCCGACCAGGAGCTCGTACTTCGCCGATGCGATCGTCGTCTGCAGGGATTCGACGATGCGGGCGAAGTTCTGATGGTCCAGCGTCGGCATGATGGCGCCGATCGTATGCGTTCGGCTCGTTGCAAGCGCCTTGGCGGAAGCATTCGGCACCCAATTGAGTTTCCGAATCGCCTGATGAACCCGCTCCTTGACGTCCGGGGAGACCACTTCCGGATTGTTCATGACACGCGAAACCGTGGCAGTGCTGACGTTCGCCGCCTTCGCGACATCAGCCAGACGGGCCTGCTGCTGCGTCGCGATCGTTTTTGGCGTCCTTGTCCGCGAAGGCTTGTCGTCAACGAAGTCGGCCAAGGCAACCTCACACTCTATCGAGCCCCAGCTCGGCGAGCCGGCAGACCCAGGCAATCACGCGTCTCGCAGGCGATCCCCCCTGCTGAGATGCTCTGCTTGCTCCAGACAGGCCATGGCTCGTCCAAGGCAAAGCGCAGTGATCGCTCTGGCGTCCATCGTCCACAAATCATTGCGCGAAAAGATCTCGATTTCCATCCACCCGTCGTAGCCCGTCTGCAGCACTGCCGCCGTGAGGCGCGAAACATTCGCCACGCCATCGCCCATCACACCGCGGTCGGCAATGGGATCGATCGTATCGAGCCTCCAGTCGCAGAGGTGATGGCCGAAGATCCGCGAGCCGGCGCGTTCGATCGCCCGGTAAACGTTCGGATCCCACCATATGTGGAAAATATCGGTGATCACGCCGACATGATCACCGCAGGCTTCGCAGAGATCGAGAGCGAGGTCGAGCGTGTTGACAACGCTTCGCATGGCGGAAAGCGCGGGATGAAACGGCTCGATCGCCAGCTTGACACCGCAATCGCGGGCAAATTCGACGACTTGTCCAAGACCGTCGGCAACCATTCTGCGCGCCGAGCCGATATCTCGGAGCTCGCTCGAAAGCCCGCCTGGAACGATAATGAGGGTTTCGGCCTGCAGCTCGGCCGTCAGCTCGATCTGGCGCCTGGTATGATCGATCGCGTCCTGGCGTTGCCGCTCCGAGGCGCTTGCAAAGAAACCACCTCGGCTGACGCCGCTGATCTCCAGCCCGAGGCTGCGCACGACCTCTCCGGCCGCGCGTGGAGACAATCCGTCGAGCCGGTCAGCCCAAAGCCCTACAGCCGATGCGCCGGATTGGCTGACCGCTTCCAGGAAGAGCCGGAATGAGACATCCGGCCCGAAGGTCGCGTGATTGAAGGAAAAGCGCCGATCGGAATCTGGCATCGCAAGCCTCTGGACAAACGATCTGTAAGCGCTTACAATAACCGTCACAGCTGGTCAAGCCGGCAACCCATCAAGAAGAAGGAGGGGCGAGCCCGATGCAAGGCGTCGACCTGGTTGGAATCAACAAGATGTATGGCTCCGTGCATGCGGTCAGGAATGTCGACCTGTCGCTCGGGCATGATGAATTCGTTGTCCTGGTCGGCCCGTCGGGTTGTGGGAAGACGACCACCCTGCGTATGGTCGCCGGACTGGAGTCCATATCGTCCGGCAGCCTGTCCATTCAGGGGCGCCGCGCCAACGACCTCACGCCCGCGCAACGTGATGTTGCGATGGTCTTCCAGAACTACGCGCTCTACCCGAACATGAACGTGTATGAAAATATGGCGTTCGGGCTTCGCAACCGAGGCGTCGCCAGAGAGCGGGTCGATCGCGAAATCAGGCGGGCGGCCGAGGTGCTCGCCCTTGAAAAGCTGCTCGATCGGAAGCCGCGTCAGCTCTCGGGAGGGCAGCAGCAGCGCGTCGCACTGGGCCGCTGCCTGGTCCGGCATCCCAAATTGTTCCTTTTCGACGAACCTCTGTCGAACCTGGATGCCAAGCTGCGTCTGGAAATGCGGCAGGAACTGAAGCGTCTGAAATCCCGGATCTCGGCGACGTCCATCTATGTCACGCACGATCAGATCGAGGCCATGACCCTCGGAGATCGCGTTGTGGTCATGGCAAACGGCGCGGTGCAGCAGGCTGGCACGCCAGAGGACATCTATCACCGGCCAAAGAACATCTTCGTCGCGACGTTCATCGGCTCCCCGCCGATGAACATTATCGAGACGACCCTGTCTTCAATGAGCGACAGGCTTTACTTCACCGCCGGCGAGCTGAAGCTTCCTGTGCCGGCGCATTTGAAGGAGCCGGTCTCCAAGCTGCCCGGCAAGGCGTTGCTCGGGCTGCGTCCGGAACACATCGCGCTCGAGACCGGCCCGGCCCTGGATGCCTTCGTGAAAGGATCCGTCGACATCACCGAACTGCTGGGATCCGAGCAACTGGTGCAGGTTCGTTCGGGCGAGAGGCAGTTCACGGTCACGCGTGTCGATCCCTTCAGGCGGCTCGCGCCTGGCCAGTCCGTGAGCTTGAGCGTCCCCGCTGAAGAAATCCACGTGTTTGACCCTCAGACACAGCAACGGATCCGCGCCTCCGCGGTTTGGAACCGTGGTGCAACTCCAAATTCAGACGCTGCTTGAGCTTCGGTTCGGCGCTCGGCGAGAAGGAATGAGGTTATGCTTCTTCAAGGTATGAAGATCGTGAGTTTCTGCCACTATTTGCAGGGACCATCGGCAACACAATACTTGGCCGACATGGGCGCTGACGTCATCAAGATCGAGCCGGCGAGGGGGCCGTTTGAGCGAAGCTGGTCCGGCGCCAATGTATTTGTCGGCGGTGTAAGCGGTTTCTTCCTGGCGGGCAACCGCAACAAGCGAAGCTTCTCCGTCGACTTGAAGAACCCCGAAGGCCGGGAGCTCGTGCTGAAGCTCATCGATCAGGCCGACGCAGTCGTCGAGAACTTCAGGACGGGTGTGATGGAGAAGCTCGGACTCTCCTACGAGGATCTCAAGAAGAGGAAGCCCGACATCATCTTTGCGAGTGGCACCGGCTGGGGCTTGAAAGGCCCCATGGTGGGCAGGACCGCGCAGGACCTCATCATCCAGGCTCGTTCGGGCCTGATTGCCGCAACCGGTCCACACGACAAGCCTACTGCGGTCGGTTGCGCGATTGTCGACCAGCATGGGGGCGCGTTGCTCGCCATGGGCGTGCTGGCTGCTTATGCGAAGAAATTGACCACCGGTCAGGGTACGCATGTCCAAGGCAGCCTGCTGAATTCCGGGCTCGACCTTCAGACCGAACCTTTGACGAATTACATGTCGAGCCGCCCGGGAAGTGGCGCCTTCAAGCGTCAGGAGAACCTGATCTCCTGGTATCATGAAGCTCCGACCGGCGTGTACAAGCTCGTCGATGCCGAAGTGGTGATTCCGACAAATGATATTGCGAATATCGCGGAGGCGCTCGACAGCGACGCGTTGAGGGCTCTGCAGCACCTGGACCGCTACGATGATCGAGACGCGCTTGCGGCCGCCATCGCCGAAGCCGTGCGCGAGTGGACCTACGAGGATCTCTCGAGGGCTTTTGACGCGCGGAGCGTCTGGTATGGGATCGTTCAGAGCTACGAAGACGTGGCCGCTGACCCTCAAATGCTTGCGAATGACGTCTTCCGCGAAGTCGATGTGAACGGCGAGACGGCGACGCTCGTCAATCACCCGCTTCGGTACGACGGCAAGGTCCCGGAACTCCACACTCTATCCACCACCGTAGGTTCGCACACGGCCGAAATTCTTCGTGAGATGGGGATATCGGACGCCGAAGTCGATCGATTGTTCGCAAGGAATATTGTTTTCGGCGCAACGCAAGCACTCCAGGACGTGGCCGAGTAACAGGAGGATTCGATGAAGCTCGACGGCGGCGTGTTGATCGCGAATATCACACCGTTCAAAGACAATCTCGAGGTCGATTGGAATGAAATGGCAAGGCGCACGCGCGACCTGGCATCCATCCCCGGCATCCAAGGCTTTGTGGTCAATGCCTTCGCGGCAGAAGCTCCGGCTCTGAGCCACGACGAGCGTCAGCGCGCCGTGGCCATTCACAAGGACAATATTCGGCCAGGCCAGACGGTGGTTGCTGCCATTCTCGACTGGGCCCCGCCGTCCACGATCCGTCGAGGCGAAGAAGCCGGAGAAGCCGGAGCCGACGCGGTCATGGTCTGCTCTCCCTATCTCTCTGCCTATAACGCAAACCACAGCCCGGAATATGCCTTCCACTTCCACAAGGAAGTCGCGGAAGGTCTGGACATGCCGATCGTCTTGTTCCAGCTCGCCTCGGGTGACCAGCTTTCCTATCCCCACGAGGCCCTCGTCAAGATGGCTTCGGAGATCGATCAGGTCGTCGGCGTCAAGATGGCGCAGGCGGCAGATTGCGTCCGCTATGACCGGGATTATTACGCTCTCAAGTCGCTGAACAAGGAGATCATTTGCCTCCCCTCCGTGGGATCGACGTTCTTCCACAACCTCTCGACCGGTGGCGACGGTATCCTTTCGGGGCTCGCCGCCTTTGCACCTTACGAGTGCGTCGAGATGCTCAACCTGGTGAAGAACGGGGATCTCAACCGGGCGCAAGCTCTGCACAGGCGCCTCGCGCCGCTTTGCCATGCGATCTATGGCTTCCCCTACGCGGATCTGCATACCCGCTACAAGGAAGTGGCTTACATGGTCGGAGCCCTTTCCTCTCCGGTGCTGCGGTCGCCCCAGTTGCGCATGAAGGCAGCGGAACTCGATCGTCTGTGGAGGGCGGCTCAGATCGCGGACTTGCGTCCGATCCCTGGCGCAGACGAGACCCGTCCTCGCTTGGCTGCCTAGGTCGGGGCCGACCCGGAACGGCCCGATCCCGCCGCCGCCTCACACGTCAGTCATCCTGCGATCCCGTGCCCTGCCGGTCTTGCCGGCGGGGCGTTCCATCGGTGAAAACATGCGGAAAGAATACGACTACATCATCGTGGGCGCCGGCTCCGCGGGCTGCGTGCTCGCAAGCGAATTGAGCCGCGATCGCGATACCAGGGTTCTGATCGTCGAGGCTGGACGAGGCGACTGGTCGCCGATGATCCATATGCCCGCCGGCATCCAAAGCCTGATCGAAGGCACGGCGCATAACTGGGCCTTCCGAACCGTCCCGCAGAAGCACCTCAACAACCGAAGGATGTTCATCCCGCAGGGGAAGGCCATCGGCGGCACCAGCTCGATCAACGGGATGATCTACATTCGCGGCAGCAGACAAGACTACGAGAAATGGGCCGCCGAGGGTTGCACCGGGTGGGGTTACCAAGACGTGCTTCCGGTGTTCAAGCGTCTGGAGGCCAATACACGCATACGCGACGAGTATCACGGGAACGACGGTCCGCTGAACGTCACGGATTTCACCTACCTCAATCCGCTCACGGCAACGTTCCTGGAAGCATGCGATGAGATCGGACTTCCGAGGAACAAAGACTTCAATGGGGCGACCCAGTTCGGCGCGGGACACTTCCAATATACCGTCAAGGACGGACGAAGGATGAGCGCTGCGCGCGCTTTCCTGCATCCGGCGCGCAAAAGCCGCCCGAATCTCGATGTCTATGCGAACACCCTCGTATCCAGGATCGTCGTCGAGAATGGACGAGCCGTCGGCATAGAGCTTGTCGGCAACGACAGGCGTGCCACGACGATTCGTGCGACGCGCGAAGTGATCGTCAGCTCCGGTGCCTTGAATTCGCCCAAGCTTCTCCTGCTGTCCGGTATCGGTCCGGCTGCCGAACTGAAGCAGGCCGGCGTGAAGGCCATCCACGACTTGCCGGGAGTTGGCAAAGGCCTCCAGGACCACCTGGACGCCGCCGCGATATGGCACGCATCGACCAGGCTCACCTACGACGACGCGGCGCGGTTCCCATACAAGTACATGCACGGGGCGCGGTATCTGCTTCTTCGCTCTGGACCCGTGACGTCTTCGGGCTGCGAAGCGGTCGCGTACACCAAGAGTGAGCCGGGCTTGAGCGAGCCGGACGTGTCGGTGCATTTCCTTCCAGCGTGGGTCATCAACCACGGCTTCACCAAGCCGCCTGGGCACGGGATCACGCTTCACAACAACAATATGCGCCCCGTCAGCCGCGGCGAGGTGAAGCTTGCGTCGGCTGACCCGCTTGATGCTCCTCTTATCGACCCAAACTTCATGGCCGATCCATTCGACGTGAAGAAGATGATCGGCTGCGTGAAGATCGGACGCGAGATCATGGAAACGAAGGCCTTCAGGCCCTATGTGAGCCGCCCCTATGCTCCCCTCGCGGACGTAAGGACCGACGAGCAGATCGTCGAGTTCGTGCGGCAGACCGCGGAGACGGATTATCACCCCGTCGGGAGCTGCAGAATGGGCGTCGACGATCTTGCCACTGTGGATCCGAGGCTCAGGGTCAGAGGCTTGGATGGGCTCCGCGTGGTCGACTCCTCCATCATGCCTCACCTGATCGGAGGCAACACCAACGCTGCCTCTATCATGATCGGTGCGAAGGGGAGCGACATGATCCTTGAAGACAACGATGGTGGCAGCAGACCCCCTGCGGATCAAAGATCTCGCAGCGTGATGGCGGCCGACGGCGCCGCATGACGCTGGGCAGGATCGCATCCGGTGTGAGGCATGCCGGTGAGGGGCCGTGCCATAACATTGAAGGCGGCCTCATCAGCCCCGGTCCTCGACCGGCGTCGAATGGGTGACGCTCAGGCGTCGCCCGGGCTTTGGTCCTACTCCCACCGTCCCGTGAAACGAGGGGGGCGCTTTTCGAGGAAGGCGTAGCCCCCTTCGGCGGAATCGGGGGATTGTATGATGCTGGCGAGCAGCTCTCTCTCCAGAGCCAGACCGTTCTCCAGTGTCGCGGCGCTGCACGCGCGAATACAGGCCTTCGTCGCTTGCACAGCCAGCGGCGCCCGGCCGGCGATCACATTGGCGATCTCGACAGCGCGTGGCACCGTCTGGTCGGTCGGCATCACCTCCCAGACGAGCCCAAGCCTGAACGCTGTCCGGGCATCGATCGGAAGCCCCGACATGAGCATGAAGGAAGCAGCACCAGATCCGATCAATCGCGGAAGACGCTGAGTGCCGCCGTCGCCCGCAATGCCGCCGATATTGACTTCCGGTTGGCCAAACCTGGCATTCTCGCCGCAAATGATGAAGTCGCAGGTCATCGCCAGTTCATTGCCGGCGCCGAAGGCGTAGCCGTTCACGGCCGCAATCACCGGCTTGGGGAAGCTCTGGATCGTATTCCAGGCTCGGACACGCCTTGGATCGCGTATCGCCTGTCCCGACGTCGCCCGAACCTCCGCAATATCCGCGCCTGCGCAGAACGCGGCATCTCCGCCAGTCAGAACGACGGCACGGATATCGGCATCCTCCGCCGCGCGGGTGAGATGGTCCGCGATAGCGATGACCATGGAATTGGACAGAGCATTGCGCTTTTCCGGTCTATTCAGCCGGACCAGCAACACGTGGTCGGCCAGCCTTTCGTGGCTCACCCAATGCTGGGCCTCCATTGGACGTCTCCGATTTCAAAAGACCGTCCAGGGATAAGCGATTACATTTCGATCATCAATCGGTTTCATGAAACGAACTTGCCATTCTATAAAGATTATATGCGGCTATGTCGGCTGAAATTCGAACAGCAGACGATAAGGATGAATGCCGCTTGTAAGCGCTTTCAGATCCTGATATCCGTTCAGCGATCACACAGTGCGGAGCGGCCGATGGCAGCGTTGGGCGAAGACTTTTTGGCGTTCGGCCGCAGCGCGCGGGCCTATTCCGCCCTCATCGATGGCAAGCTGATCGGCGTGGATCAGCGTGAGCGGCTCGAGCGCGCGAGCCCGGCAACGGGTCGGCCCGTCAGCATCTACCCAAGAGCGACCGACGCGGATGTTCAAGGTGCCATCAAGGCCGCGCGCCGGGCGGCGGATCTGCGCAGGTGGGCCGCTGTCCCCGGTGCGGAGCGCTCCAGGCTCATTCTTCGGGTCGCCGGGCTCATCGACAAGCATCGCGAGGAGCTGGGTCTCATCGAGTGCCTGGAGGGAGGCAAGCCGATCTCCGCCGTCGACGGCGAGATTCAGGGGTCGATCGACCTGTGGGAGTACGCGGCAACCCTCGCTCGTCACATGTATGGCGACACCCACGATCAGCTCGGGGAGCAGACGATGGGTCTCGTCTTCCGCGAGCCGATCGGCGTTGTCGGAATGATCACGCCTTGGAATTTCCCGCTCCTCATCGCGAGTCAGAAATTGCCGTTCGCGCTGGCGGCCGGCTGCTGCGCGGTCTTGAAGCCCAGCGAGTTCACATCCGGAACGACCCTGCGGCTCGGCGAGCTTCTGCTGGAGGCAGGTCTTCCCGACGGCGTCGTCAACGTCATCGCCGGCGATGGTCCCACGGCCGGGCGCCCGCTTTGCGAAAGCGCCGCGGTCGACATGATCTCGTTCACGGGCTCGACCCGAGTCGGTAAGGAAATCCGGACGTTCGGCGACAGCCTGAAACGGATCTCGCTGGAGCTCGGTGGAAAGTCCGCGCATATCGTCTGCGCGGACGCAGACCTGGACGCCGCTGCGGCGGCGGTCGTTCAGGGTGTCACGATCAACGCGGGGCAGTGCTGTGTCGCGGGCTCTCGGCTTTTGGTCGAACGGTCCGTGGCGGAGGCATTCTGCGAGCGCGTCGTTGACAAGATGCGGGCTCTGCGCGTCGGCGACCCGACCGACACGGCGACCCAGATCGGGCCGCTCATCAACGATGCGCAATTCCAACGTGTAACGTCATATGTCAGGAGAGGCATCGAAGAAGGGGCGACCTTGTTGCTCGGAGACGATCAACCTCAGGCCGATGGCTATTTCGTATCCCCGGTCGTTTTCGACAAGGTCAATCCGGAAATGGCGATCGCACAGGAGGAAATATTCGGGCCGGTTCTGTCGGTCTTGCGCTTCGACTCGGCCGATGAAGCGATCGCGATCGCAAATGGAACACGTTACGGCCTGGCGGCAGGCGTCTGGACCAGGAGCCTGGACAAGGCCTTCCATTTCGCCCGCCGGCTCAATGCCGGCACCGTCGAAGTCAATACCTATCTAGCCGGCGCGCCGGAGCTGCCCCTGTCAGGCTATGGCGACAGCGGACTTGGCCATGAGAAGAGCCGCTTCGCGCTCGATGAGTTCACCAGGGTGAAGACCGTGCAGCTCAAGTTCGGGCACGCCTGACCGAAGGTGCGTCGCGGACGCGGCCGCCGCGATCGGCTATAGGGCGTGCATGTCGCACGCCCCACGCCATCCCTTCGCCTTCGCGCTGCTCGTGTCCGGCACGGTGCTGGGCATTGCCGGCACCGACCTGGTGCTGCCGGCCGTGCCCGGCCTGCCGCGCCTCCTCGGCGGCACGCCGGAGGCGGCGCAGCTCGTGCTCGCCGCCTTCACCGGCGGAGCGGCCGTCGGCCTGGTCCTGTTCGGTGAGCTCGGGGCGCGCTTCGACCAGCGCCGGCTGCTTGTCGGCTCGCTGCTCGCCTATGCCGGGATCTCCGCCCTGTGCATCTTCAGCCCGTCGCTCGACGTGCTGATCGGCGCCCGCTTCCTGCAGGGCGCCGCGGGATCGGCGGCGGCGGTGTTCGCGCCGGGCATGCTGCGCGCCCTCTATGGCGATGCCGGCGCCGTGCGCGCGCTCGGCCTGCTCGGCAGTATCGAGGCGCTGACCCCCGCCCTGGCGCCGGTCGCCGGCGTCTGGCTGTTCGAGCATTTCGGCTGGCGCGCGGCGTTCGACACGATCGCCGTGCTGGCGCTCGTCTGCGCCGTGCTGCTGCAGGCCGGGCGCGCGTCCTTGCCGGCCCCGCGTGCCCAGAGGGGGCGGGGCGGCTATGGCAGGCTCCTCGCCAGCCCGCCCTTTCTCTGCCTGGCGCTGAGCCAGGCCTTCACGCTGGGCGCGCTTCTGGTGTTCGTGTTCGGCGCGCCCGCCGTGATCACCACCTCGCTCGGCGGCAGCCTCGGCGATTTCATCGTCATGCAGATGAGCGGTATCGCCCTGTTCGTCCTCGCCGCGAACCTCACCGGCCGCATCGTGCCGCGCGTCGGCGCCGGGCGGGTGATCCTCGCGGGAACGCTGGTCTCGGCCCTGGGCGGGACGGCGATGCTCGCCTATGCGCTGGCCGGCGGCGGCGACATCGCGGTGGTGATCGCCATCTTCCTGCTGCTCAATCTCGGGCTCGGCCTGCGTGGGCCGCCGGGCTTTCACGCCGCCATCGTCGCGGCGGAGGGAGACGATGCCCGCGGCGCCGCGCTGGTTGTGGTCGCCATCCTGCTCGCCACCGCGCTCGGCACCGCAGCCGTGGCGCCGTTCATCGCCGGCGGCCTGGTCTCGATCGCCGCCGGGGCGGCGGTCCTGTCGGTCTCGGCCGTCCTGCTGCTGGCGAGGCCGCGGGCCCGGCGCCTGCCTCAGAGCACGCCGTAGCGGGCATAGACCTCGGCCAGCAGCATGCCCTCCTCGAGGTGCTGGCGGGTCTTGTTCTCCGAGCCGATCTTGGCGAGCGCCGCCTCGATCACCGCCAGGGCGATGTCCTGCGGGATGACCACGACGCCGTCGACGTCACCGAAGACGAGGTCGCCGGGCCGGACCAGCACGCCGCCGCAGGCGACCGGCACGTCCCTCGCCATCATCTTGGCGCGCCCGCGCGAATCCAGCGGGCCGATGCCGCCGTGGAACACGGGAAAGCCCATGCGGCGGATGTGCCTGACGTCGCGCACCAGGCCGTCGGTAACGCAGCCCTCGGCGCCGCGGCAGCGCGCCGCCGTCGACAGGAGCTCGCCCCAGGGCGCGATCCGGTCTGTCGGCCCGTCGCAGCCGAAGACGGCGACGTCGCCGGGCTGGAGATCGTCGACCAGCGCGATCTCGACCTCGTAGGGGTTCTCGCCTTCGGCCACCGCGTAGGTGTTCATGTAGAGGCCGGTGCGGGCCCGGCCGAACATCACCAGGTTCTCGTCGAGCGGGCGCACGAAGGGCTTCATCGCCTGCTCGGTGCGGCCGAACTCGTCGAGCACGTCGGAGAGGACGGGGGAATAGAGCACGCCCTTCAGGGCGGCGAAGTCGAGGGTCATCGGCGCGTCTCCTTGGCGGTTATCCCTGCTCCGTGCCGGCGAGCGCGCTCGCCGGCATCAGGAAGCGCACGGCCCCCAGGCACAGGGCCGTGGTGAAGAACAGGATCAGCGCCACGAGGGCGTTGATGTCGGGGGTGAAGCCGAGGCGCATCATCGCCCAGAGCCGGACGGGCAGGGTGCTCTGCGTGCCGGTGACCAGGAGGGTGATCATGGTCTCGTCGAAGGAGAGGGCGAAGGCGAGGATCGCCGCGCCGGCCATGGCGCTCGACAGGTTGGGCAGCAGCACCAGGCGGAAGGTCTGCCAGCCGCTGGCGCCGAGGTCGTAGGAGGCTTCCACCAGGCTGGCGCTGAGCGATTGCAGGCGGGTGAGGATGGTGCGGTAGACCAGCGCCAGCACGAAGACGGTGTGGCCGATGACGATGGTGACGAGCGAGCGCTCGAAGGCGATCTCGCGGAAGAAGATCAGCAGCGCCAGCCCGGTGATGATCGGCGGCATCAGGAAGGGCAGGAACAGGAGGAACTGCAGGAATTCCCGCCCCTTCGCCATGGGCGAGGCATAGTAGAGCGCCAGGCCCGTGCCGATCGCGACCGACAGGGCGACGGCGCAGGCGCCGACGACGAGGGTCGTCCACAGCGCGGCCAGCACGCTCTCGTTGCCCGTGAGCGCGGCATAGGCCGACAGGGTGGGCTGCGACCAGTCGACGGTGCCGTGGCTGACGGCGAAGAACGAGGACAGGATCGGCACCATCAGCGGGCCGTAGAGCAGCACGAAGACGATCGTCGTGAGGCCGGCGAGCAGCGCGGCGGCGGCGAGGTCGGCGCGGCGCATCAGCGCCTCCCCTGCCGGCCGAAGCGGCCGCCGAGGGCGATCGCGGCGATGACCGTCACGGCCAGGATGACCGAGAGCGCGGCGCCGAAGGGCCAGTTGTAGGCGGTGCCGAACTGGCTGTAGACGATGCGCCCGAAGGTGAAGCCGGACTGGCCGCCGACCATCTGCGGCGTCAGGAAGTCGCCGATGGCCAGCACGAAGACGAAGCTCGCCGCCGAGGCGGCGCCGGGCAGGCTGAGCGGCACGGTGATGCGCCAGAAGGTCTGCGCGCCGCTGGCGCCGAGGTCGGCCGAGGCATGGCGCAGGGCCTGCGGGATGCGCTCCAGCGACAGGAAGATCGGCAGCACCGCGAAGGGGATGAGCAGCACGGTGAGGGTGAGCAGCACCGCGTTGAGGTTGAACACGAACAGCATCGAGGGCTGGTCGATCAGGCCGAGCGCCATCAGCGCCCGATTGAGCATGCCGTTGCCGCCGAGGATGCTGCGCACGGCGTAGATCTTGATGACGTAGCTCATCAGGAGCGGCACCAGCAGCAGCACCAGCAGCACGTAGCGCCGCCGGCCGCGCAGCGTGGTCAGGAAATAGGCGACGGGATAGGCGAGCAGCACGCAGAGCACCGCCACCGCCAGGCAGAGCAGGCAGGTGCGCCAGAAGATCGTCGGGAACAGCGGATCGGTGAAGAAGCGGACATAGTTGGCGAGCGTCGGCCGATAGACGATGTCGCCATGGTCGACGCTGAAGACGCTGGTGGCGAGGAACAGGGCCATCGGCGCCAGCACGAAGCAGACCGGCACGGCGTAGGCCGCCGCCGTCGTGGCCCATTGCGCGGCCGGGACCGGCAGGTTCGGGGCCGGGCGCGCGCTCATGCCGGCACCAGGCGGCAGGCGGAGGCCGGGACGGCCAGCGTCACCGTCTCGCCCGGCGTCAGGGCGCTGCCGTCCGGCCGGCTCGGCAGGCGGGCGCGCAGGGAGAGGGCCGGGTCGCGCTCGGCGGTCGCGGTCGCCATGGTGGCGGCGCCGGCGAAGGCGACCTGGCCGATGGTGGCGGCGATGCGGTTCTCGCCCGGCGCGGCCTCGCCGATGCCGATCGCCTCCGGCCGGCACATGGCGAAGGCCCGGCTGCCGGCTGGCGCCGCCGCCATGGCGGGCTGGCCCTCGACCGAGCACAGGATCGGTCCGACGCCGGTCTCGATGCTGCGCAGCGTGCCCTCGACCGGGCCGAGCGTGCCTGGGATCAGGTTGTTCTCGCCGAAGAATTTCGCCACGAACTCGCAGGACGGCCGGTAATAGACCTCGTGCGGCGAGCCGATCTGCTGGATGCGCCCGGCATTCATGACGCAGATCCGGTCGGCCATGGCGATCGCCTCCTCTTGGTCGTGGGTGACGAACAGGAAGGTGGTGCGGATCTCGGTCTGGATCGATTTCAGGAAGCTCTGCATCTGCCGGCGCAACTCGACGTCGAGCGCCGCGAGCGGCTCGTCGAGCAGGATCAGGCGCGGACGGCAGATGATGGCGCGGGCCAGCGCCACGCGCTGGCGCTGGCCGCCGGAGAGCTGGGCGGGGTAGCGCTGGCCGAGGCCGCCGAGCTGCACCAGCTCGATGGCGTCCCTGACGCGGGTGGCGATCTCGGCCCGCGGCGTGCCGCGCACCACGAGGCCGTAGCCGATATTGGCCTCGACGGTGAGGTGCGGGAACAGCGCGTAGTCCTGGAACACGGTGTTGAACGGGCGGCGGTTGATCGGCACGCCGGCGATGTCGCGCCCGTCGAGCAGGATCTCGCCGCCGGACGGGGCGGTGAAGCCGCCGATCAGCCGCAGGATCGTGGTCTTGCCCGAGCCGGAGGGGCCGAGCAGGGTGATGAACTCGCCGTCGCGCACGTCGAGGTCGATGGCGTGCAGGATGGCGACCGAACCGTAGGACTTCGATACGGACCGCAGTCTGAGCAGGATGCCGGGCTCGGCCATCGTCACTCCGGGGAGATGGAAGAAGGAGCCGCCCGCGAGAGGGGCGGGGAGGGATCGGTGCACGAGACTAGGCCGGAATCCGGCCGGGCCGGCAGCAATCGCGCTGGAACCTCACCGTCATGGACGGGCTTGTCCCGTCCATCCACGCGAACACTGTATTGGCCAGACCTCGCGGCGACGCCGTGGCGTCAGCTGCGGTACCCGCGGTGGTCGCGTGGATGGGCGGATCAAGTCCGCCCATGACGCTGGGGCAAACGTCGCGTCTCTAGGAGACGGCGCCGGGGCCCCCCTCACGGCGCGGCCTTGACCTCGTTCCACAAGTCCGAGCGCTTCAGCGGGTCCTCCACCGAGTCGAGCCAGACCAGCTTGTCGCCCTCGTTGGCGCTGGCGCTCGCCACCACCGTGTTGCCGAAGCCGGTGCGCTCGGAGAGGGCGGTGCCGATCTTCTTCTGCAGGAGGAAGTTCACCCATTTCTCCGCCGCGGCCTTGTCCTTGACGCCGCTGGTCATCGCCCAGTTGTCGAGCCAGGAGAGGGCGCCTTCCGACGGGTTGATGTAGGCGACATGCGCGCCGACCTTCTGCAGGGCCTTGAGCTGCTGCTGGCCGTAATTGGCCCAGATCAGCGCCACGTCGTTGTTCTGGTAGATCTGCTGGGCTTCATCGGCGGTGGTGTAGAAGCTCAGCACGTTCTTCTTCAGGTCGATCAGCTTGGCCTTGGCGGCGGCGAGCTGGTCTGCCGAGAGGTGGAAGGGGTCGGCGACGCCCATGGTCAGGGCGGTGAAGGAGAAATTGTGCTCGCCATTGTCATAGGCCAGCACCTTGCCCTGGTATTTCGGGTCCCACAGCACCGACATCGAGGTCGGGGCGGGCTTGACCTTGTCCGTATCGTAGATCAGGCCGATGGAATCGAAGCAGAAGGGGATGCCGTAGACCTTGCCGTCGCGGGTCTCGCCCTTGATGGCGGCGAGGTCACGGAAGCGCGGCAAGACCTCCTGCTGGTTGGGAATGGCCGAGAGGTCCCAGGGCGTCACCAGCTTGGCGTCGATATAACGCTGCAGCTGGGCCGTGTTGACGGCCATGACGTCGAAGTCCTTGCCCTCGCTGCCCTTGATCTTGGCCCAGATCTCGTCGTCGCTGCCGATGAACACGACATTGACGTCGATGCCGGTCTCCTTGGTGAAGTCCTTCACCCAGTCGGGGTCGGCATAGCCTTCCCAGGCGAGGACGCGCAGGGTCTCGGCGCTGGCCGCCGTGGCCCACAGGCCGGCCGCGAGCGCGGCGGCGCCCAAAAGATGCTTCAACGAGAGATGCTTCAATCCGATCACGGCTGTTCTCCTCTGTTGGTGGGGTGGGGAGCGCCTTGGCCGACGGCGCGGCTGGCGCTCTCGCAGGTTTGTCGGTTCATCCGGACGGCACGGCATGTCCGCCGCCCCGTCACACCCAGCCGCCGTCGACGATGAAGTTCTGCGAGGTGCACATGCGGCTGTCGTCCGCCGCCAGGAACAGCGCCATGCGGGCGATGTCGGGCGCGTGGAGGCGGTCGGGCAGGCATTGGCGCTCGGCGATCTGGCGCTCGCCCTCCGGGGTGAGCCAGAGCGTCACCTGGCGCTCGGTCATCACCCAGCCCGGGATCATGCAGTTGACGCGGATGCGCTCGGGGCCGAACTCGCGGGCCAGCGCCCGGGTCATGCCCGATATCGCCGCCTTGGCGGTGACATAGGCCGGGCAGTCGGGGTCGCCGACCATCCAGGTGATCGAGCCGAAATTGACGATCGAGCCGCCGCCGGCATCGCGCATCTGCGGCCGCACCGCCTGCGCCGCGAAGAACTGGTGGCGCAGGTTCACCGCCATGCGGTCGTCCCAATAGGCCGGCGTCACGTCCTCGGTGCGGTGCCGGTCGTCATTGCCGGCATTGTTGAGCAGGACGCGGATCGGCCCGTGCGCCGCCGCGGTCTCGGCGACCGCCCGCTGCAGCGCCTCGACGTCGCGCAGGTCGCAGGGGATGAAGGCCGGCGGGCGATGGCCCGCCGCCGCGACCGAAGCCACGAGGCGCTGCGCCGGTTCCTCCGCCAGGTCGACGAAGCTGACGACCGCACCCTGGGCGCAGAAATGCTCGACCAGGCTGGCGCCGATGCCGCTGGCCCCGCCGGTGACGAAGACGGTGCGATCCTTCAGGCTGGGATAGGCCGCGTTGACGAAATCCGTGTCCATGGCCGCCTCAATGGGAATGGCGGGGGATGCCGGCCTCGCGCCGGCCGGTGAGGAAGTCGAAGTCGCAGCCTTCGTCCGCCTGCAGGACATGCTCGACGAAGAGCTTCTGGTAGCCGGTGGCGCCCGGGTTCGCCGGCGGGCGCCAGTCGCGCCGGCGCGCCGCGAGCTCCTCGTCGGAGACGTCGAGATGCAGGCGCCGCCCGGCGACGTCGAGCGTGATGAGGTCGCCGTCGCGCACCAGGGCGAGCGGGCCGCCGGCGGCTGCCTCCGGCGCGGTGTGCAGCACCACGGTGCCGTAGGCGGTGCCGCTCATGCGCGCGTCGGAGATGCGCACCATGTCGGTGACGCCGCGCTGCAAGAGCTTGGCCGGCAGGGGCATGTTGCCGACCTCGGCCATGCCGGGATAGCCCTTCGGGCCGCAGTTCTTGAGCACCATGATCGAGCTCTCGTCGATCTCCAGCGCGGGATCGTCGATGCGGGCGTAGTAGTGCTCGATGGTCTCGAACACCACGGCACGGCCGGTGTGCTGCATCAGCGCCGGGGTGGCGGCCGAGGGCTTGATCACCGCGCCGCCGGGGGCGAGGTTGCCGCGCAGCACGGCGATGCCGCCCTGGGGCGTCAGCGGGGCGTCGAGGCTGCGGATCACCTCGCCGTTGTAGGAGGGCGCATCGCGGATGATCTCGCCGATGCTCGGGCCCGCGACGGTCGGCGCGTCGGCATGGATGAGGCCGGCTTCGGCCATCGCGCGCATCACCGCGCGCAGGCCGCCGGCATAGTAGAAGTCCTCCATCAGGAATCGGCCCGATGGCATCAGGTCGACGATGGTCGGCACGTCGCGGCCGAGCCGGTCCCAGTCGTCGAGGGAGAGGTCGACGCCGAGGCGCCGCGCCACGGCGATGAGATGGATGACCGCATTGGTCGAGCCGCCGATGGCGCCGTTGACGCGGATGGCGTTCTCGAAGGCCGGGCGGCGCAGGATCTGCGACATGCGCACGTCCTCGCGCACCAGCGCGACGATGCGCCGGCCCGCCTCCTGCGCCAGGATGGCCCGGCGCGAATCCACCGCCGGGATGGCGGCGTTGTCGGGCATGGCGATGCCGAGCGCCTCGACCATGCTGGCCATCGTCGAGGCCGTGCCCATGGTCATGCAGCTGCCGGCCGAGCGGCTCTGGCCCTGCTCGGCGGCGAGAAAGTCGTCGACCGACATGCGGCCGGCCTTCACGTCCTCGTAGAACTTCCAGACATGGGTGCCCGAGCCGATCGGCTTGCCGCGGAAATTGCCGTTCAGCATCGGTCCGCCGGACACGGCGATGGTCGGCAGGTCGCAGCTCGCCGCGCCCATCAGCAGGGCCGGCGTGGTCTTGTCGCAGCCGACCAGCAGGATGACGCCGTCGATCGGGTTGGCGCGGATCGATTCCTCCACGTCCATGCTGGCGAGGTTGCGGAACAGCATGGCGGTCGGGCGCATGTTGGATTCGCCCAGCGACATGACGGGGAATTCCAGCGGCAGCCCGCCCATCTCGTAGACGCCGCGCTTCACGTGCTCGGCGAGGCCGCGCAGATGCGCGTTGCAGGGCGTCAGCTCCGACCAGGTGTTGCAGATGCCGATCACCGGGCGTCCGTCGAACACGTCGGGCGGATGGCCTTCGTTCTTCATCCAGCTGCGATGCATGAAGGCGTTCTTGCCGGAGCCGCCGAACCAGGCGGTGGACCGCAGCTTGCGTCGCTCGTCTGCCATCGCTCACCTTGCTGGATGTGTTTTGTATTGCCAAACAGTGTTTGGTATTGCAAAGATCGTAGTCCCGTTGTTTGCTGGGTGTCAATCGGTCCCGTGGCGGCACAGGCCGGGCGATCGGGGAGGGGGAGAGATGGGCGACGAGCGCTACCGGGTGCAGAGCCTCGGGCGGGCCTTCGACCTGATCGAGGCGATCGCCGCCAGCGGCCGGGCCGGGGCCCGGCTGACGGATCTCGCCCGCGATGTCGGCCTGTCCAAGGCCGCCGCCTACGCCATCCTCGTCACCCTGCTGGCGCGCGGCGTGGTCGTCGACATCGGCGAGGGCATGACGCGGCGCTACCGGCTCGGCATGACCCTGGTGCGGCTCGGCGACCTCGCGGTCTCCGGCACCGGCCTCGCCGACATCGCCATGCCGATCCTGCGCGACCTGACCCAGGAGATCGGCATGACCTCGCGGGTGGCGATGATGGACGGCGGCTTCGCCGTGGTGGTCGGCCGCGTCGATGCGCCTGGCGCCATCCGCTTCGACGCGGCGCTCGGCCGGCGCGAGCGGCCGCATTCCTCCGGCGTCGGCAAGGTGCTGCTGGCCTCGCTGCCCCGGGCCGAGGCTTTTGCCATCCTGGAGCGCGCGGGCTGCGAGGCGCAGACCGCCCGGACGCTGACCACGCTCGACGCCCTCGGCGCCGAGTTCGACCGCATCGCCGCCTGCTGCTACGCGGTGGACGACGAGGAGGACCATGAAGGCATCATCTGCGTCGCCGTCGGCATCTTCGGCCATGGCGGCCGCTCGCTCGGCGCCGTCAGCGTCACGACCCTGAAGCAGCTCCTGCCGCCCGAGGCGATCCCGCCGCTGGCCGGGGCGCTGCTGCGCCATGCCGACCGGATCTCCCTCGCCCTCGGCGGCCCGACAGCCGCCGACGCCTGGGCGGCGCGAGCCACGGTGCGGCTGCCCCTGGCGGCGGTGGCGGAGGGCTGAGAGCGCGCGCCGGCCTCGCTACGGGGTGTCGGGCGATCCGGCCGCGGGCGGGCCCGTCACGCGGCTTCTGATGCAGACCGCCATCGCGACGACGATGACGATGGCGCAGAGCACGGCGAAGCGGTCCACCTGCTCGCCGAGAAGGAGCGCCGACCAGGCAAGCGTGGCCAGCGGCTGCATCAGGTTGAGCTGGCCGATGCGGGCGATGCCGCCGGCCGCCAGCCCGCGATACCAGGCGAGGGAGCCCAGGAACATGCTGACGACACCGGCATACCAGAGGCCGATCCACGCCGCCTCCGGGATCGGCGCCGACCAGTCGTGCCGGCCGATGGCGACGGCGGCCGGCAGGGCGACAACGGGAACCATGGCGATCATCGCCCAGGACAGGGTCGTCACGCCGCCGATCTCACGCGACACCCGGCCGCCTTCGACATAGGCGATCCCCAGGCTCAGCAGCGCCAGCAGGAGCCAGCCGTCGGCCGGGTGCAGGCGACCTCCGCCCTGCCGAATCGCGAAGGCGGCGACAGCGGCCACCCCGGCGATGGATGCGATCCAGAAGGATGGCGGCGGACGCTCGCCCGTTCGCCATGCGGCGATCACCGCCGTCGCCGCCGGGGCCAGGCCGACCACGACGGCGCCGTGGACGGCGGGAACGTCCTTCAGCGCCATGGCGACGAAAAGGGGATAGCCGACCGCCAATCCGAGACCCATGGCGACGATGCCGGGCCAATGGCGCGGCGCAGGTGGGCGCCAGCGCCCGGCCAGGAGCAGCGTCAGCGCGCCCAGCAGCGCGGCGATGCCGATGCGTGCGGCCGTGAGGATGAGCGGCCCGAATTCCGGGACCGCCGCGCGGGTTGCTGGAAGCGTGCCGCTGAAGGCGAGCATGCCGAGGCTGCCCATGACCAGTCCCGCCGACCATGCCGGCGCGCGGCGCGGGGCGGCGGTCACGACGGCTTCCGCATCGGGCGTCCCCGTCATGCCGCCTGCGCCGGCCGGCCGGACGCTTCCGCGGCCGCCGGCTTGTGGATTGCGACGCCGGCCATGACGAGGGCCACGCCGGCCACGTCCCGGAGGCCGGGGATCTGCGCCAGCACGAGGATGCCGACCAGGGTCGCGGTCGCCGGCAGCAAGGCCAGCAGGAGCGCGAAGCTGGCACGCGGCAGCCGCGACATCGCCATCTGGTCGCAGATATAGGGGATGACGGACGAGCAGAGGCCGACGCCGATGCCGGCGAGAACCAGGGACGGCGAGCCGAACGCCTTCACGGCCTGCATCGCTCCGATCGGCAGGATGACGAGGAAGGCGATCGCCATCGCCGCCCCGAGCCGCTCGATGCCGCCGCTGGCGCCGTCCTCGGAAATCCTGTGGCCCAGCACGATATAGCCGACGAACAGCGCGCCGTTCAGGAAGGCCCAGGCCAGCCCGGCCGGATCGCTCGACCATCGCACGTCGATCAGCAGGAAGACGCCGAGCACGGCGAGCCCGAGCGCCGCCACGTTGCGGGCGGTCCTGAGGCCGTAGAGGGCGACGCCGATCGTCCCGACGAATTCGATCGCCGCGACGAGGCTCATCGGCAGCCGATCGAGGGCGAGGTAGAACGCGGTGTTCATCACGGCGAGGCAGAGGCCGAGGCCGGCCAGCAGGAGCCGCGTCCTGCCGTCCGCCCGGCTGATGGTCCGCCACGGCCTGGTCCATGGCGCGAAGACCAGCGCGGCGGTGGCGATCCGCATCCAGGCGACACCGAGCACGCCCACGGCAGGGAACAGCAGCACGGCAAAGGACGGGCCGAGATAATGAAAGACCGCGCTCACCCCGAACCAGACATGGGGCGGCGCCGAGCCGGCGATCTTGGTGAACCCTGATCCTGAAGGCGTCATGCCGCTCTCCCAGCCTTCAGTATGAGAGCCGGACGGGCTGCGGTATATGAGGATCAGGGCACCGACGCGGTGGCATTGCCGCGACATCAAAGGATGATCCGATGAAACGCCTTCGATACGAAAATGGTGGGCTGGATGCCGTCGATGCCCGCCTCCTCGATATCCTGGCCAGGGACGCGCGGACCAGCCTTGCCCAGCTGGCGCGCGCGGTCGGCCTGTCGCCGCCGAGCGTGTCGGAACGGATCGCCCGCCTCGAGGAGGCCGGGGTGATCGAGGGCTACACGCTGGCGATCGATCCGAAGGCGCTCGGCCTGCCGATCGCGGCCTGGCTACGGATCAGGCCCGTTCCGGGGCAGCTCCACAAGGTCGCGGAGATCCTGCAGGGATTGCCGGAGGTCGTCGAATGCGACCGCGTGACCGGGGAGGACTGCTTCATCGCCCGGGTCCATCTCGGATCCGTCGACGAGCTGGAAGGGGTGATCGACCAGATCATCCCCTATGCGATGACCAACACCGCGATCATCCAGTCCTCCCCGGTCAAGCGGCGCCTGCCGCCGATCCCGCGGAGCCAGGGCTGATGATGGTCTCTCCGAGAGGCCTCGTTTGGGCATCGTCGGGGATTCAATACTTGAGATGCGACGCCCGCCAATCCCCCTTGCGGGGAGGGGTAAGGGGTGGGGTCGTGAGGCCCGCCTCGACGGATCGAGAATCGAGCACGGAGCCTTTCGACCGGTGTAGCGCCCCAATCTGATGGACCCCCACCCCGTACCCCTCCCCGCAAGGGGGAGGGGATTGGCAAGCGTCGCGGGCTCATCGACCAAGGTCGCGTCTCGCTCGACCGCATCGGGCCTGCGCCTGCGTCGATTCCCTTGTCTCCGAGCCGCTCCTCAATAGTCGAGCCGTCCGGCGAGATCCCCGAACGGGATCATGACGTGCCGGCGATAGGCCGGCCGGTCCTGCAGCCGCCGATACCAGGCCTCGACCTGCGGCAGGGCGGGGCGCTCGATCTCCAGCTCGAAATAGCGATAGAGCGCGGTGCCGGCCGGAATGTCGGCGAGGCTGAGGCTGTCGCCGCAGAGATAGGCGCGGCCCTGCAGCCGGCGATCCAGGAGCTCGAAATATCGGGCGCATCGCTCGATGCCGCGGTTGATCGCCGGCCAGTTCCGCAGATGGTCCGGCGTGCGGTAGAATCCCCAGAAAACCTCTGTCAGGAAGGCCGGCTGCAGCGCCGTCTGGGCCCAGTCCATCCAGCGGTCCGCCTGCGACCGCTCGCCGGCATCGGCGGGCCAGAAACGGTCCGCGCCGTGTCTCGCCGCGAGGTAGCGCAGGATTGCGTGGGATTCCCAGACGATCGTGCCGCCGTCATCGATCACCGGCACGCGCCCGTGCGGGTTCATGGCGAGGAAGCCGGGCGTGTCGAGCAGGCCATGGGCGCCGCCGGCGGGGATGTGCTCATGGGCGAGGCCGAGCTCGCCGACGAGCCACATCACCTTCTGCACGTTGAAGGAATTGCGCCGCCCCCAGATCCTCAGCATCGTTCGCCTCTTCTCGCCCGCGGGCCTTGGTTGGCGACCAATGCGGCCTTACGAGGGCGGCGGCCGGCTCAGGCGCCGTCGACGACGAGCCGCAGCGAGCCCTCGAACTGCGGCTGGGTGCGCAGGTGGCCATAGCGCCGGTCCCAGGCGCCGGTCTCGAGGTCGTGTCCGAGCTCGTCCACGAAGCGCCGTCCCACGGCCGGGTCGACGAAGCTCCAGGCCGAGTTCGCCAGCCGGGCGCCGGGGTCGAGCAGGCGCTCGGGGCGGCCGTAATAGGCTTCGCTGAAGCCGTCGGTGCAGTGGAGCGGGATCGGCACCGGGACGATCCGCGCGGCCCCGCCCAGGCCTTCGACGACGGCAGCCATGGTGGGATAGCGGCGCGCTTCGACCGCGATCATGTCAGGCGCGTAGGCGGCCAGCCATGACCGGTCCAGCGCCGCGGGGTCGCAGGTCAGGATCAGGACCGGGCCGCGCGTCACCCGCCGCATCTCGGCGAGGCCGGCTTCGAGATCCGGCCATTGATGCACGGTGAAGGTCGCCATGCTCGCCTCGAAGCTGCCGTCGGCGAAGGGCAGGGCCTCGGCCACGGCGTCGACGGCGGCCGGCAGATGGGCCGGCCGCTGCGCCCGCATCGAGGCGGAGGGCTCCACCGCGGTCACGGCCCGGTCGACCGGCTCGTAGGATCCGGCGCCGGCGCCGACGTTGAGGACCGTGCGGGCCTCGCCCAGGGCCGCCCGGATGAACGCCGCGATCTGCGGGTCGGGCTGGCGGTATCTCGTATAGCCGGTGCCGATGGCGCCGTAATCGGCGTCGCCGGCGCTGCCGTCGTCGTGTCTGTCGGGCATTGTCGCATCTCCTGCTTGAGCGAGACGGCGCGAGGGGCCCTGCGCGCAAGCCCCAGGCCCGCGGTCTCCCCGTTTGTTCCGTTCCGGAAAATCGCGCCGGTCTCGTGCCGCGATAAACGCCGTGGAACAGAGTGGGAAAAGCGATAAGATCGCACAAGCATTGTTCGGAAAAATCACATGGCTCGCCGCATCCCGTCGCTGAACGCCCTGCGTGCCTTCGAGGCGGCGGGCCGGCATGGGCGGATGACGCTGGCTGCCGACGAGCTGGCCGTCACGCACAGCGCCGTCAGCCGCCAGGTGCAGCATCTGGAGAACGTCCTGGGCGTGCCGCTGTTCGAGGGGCCGAAGAACGGGCTGCGGCTCACCGAGGCTGGAACGCGGCTGCTTTCCGGACTGGTGTCGGCCTTCGACCAGATCGACATGGCCGTCAGGCAGGTGGCCGACATGCCGGACGGTCCGCTCGACGTATCCTGCCCCGGCACGTTCACCATGCGCTGGCTCATCCCGAGGCTCTACCGGTTCCAGGCGGCGCATCCCGGCATCGAGGTCCGGCTGACCTCTTCGTCCAGGCCGGTCGATTTCGCGCGCGACGGCTTCGACGTGGCAATCCGCGTCGGGGCCGGGCCCTGGCCGCAGGGGGCCGAGGTCGTCCCGCTCTTCGGCGAGCAGACCGGCCCCGTCCTGGCGCCGGCCCTGGCCCAGTCGGCGCCCCGGGACCTGGCGGGTGTCGCGGTGCTGCATTCGCGGACCCGGCGCCGTGCCTGGCCGGACTGGTGCGCGCGCTCGGGCACGCCGGGCGGCCATGCGCCGGGCATCGAGTACGAGCATTTCTACTTCATGCTGGAGGCGGCCTCCGCCGGGCTCGGCGTCTGCATCGCGCCCTGGCCGTTCGTCGCCGACGATGTCCGGTCCGGCCGGCTGGCGGCGCCGCGCGGCTTCATCGCCAGCGGGCAGGACTATGTCGCGCTGCGGCGGGCGCGCCGCCACCGGAAATCGTCGCTGTTCTGCGCGTGGCTTCAGGACGAGGCCCGGGATTTCGCCGCCGCGCCGCCGGGCTCCTGAGACGGCGAGCTTCGGACCCCTTGCGGGCGTGCGCGGCTGCGCGCCAGGCTGGCGATCTCCTCGCGCGCGGCGAGCAGCGTGCCGCCGGTGATGAGCAGGGCGGCGACGGCGACCCGCGCGTCGAGAACGCCGTGGCCGGTGGCGATCAGCAGGGCCGTCGAGATCATCGGCGTGGAGAAGGCCATGACGCCGAGCAGCCGGATATTGCCGCGCTTGACCCCGATGTCCCAGGCGAAGAAGGCAAGGCCGACCGGACCGATCCCGAGTGCGAGGGTCGCCCACCAGGCGGAGGGGGCGACCGTGACGACCGTGCCCTCGAACAGGGCGTGGCAGGCGAGCCCCAGGGCCGCCGTCGCCAGGCAGTACCAGCCGACGGTATCCGTGGGGACGGTGCCGACGGCGCGGCTCGACACGCAGAACGCCGCCCAGACGATGGCGGAGGCGATGGCCAGCAGCTGGCCGGCGAGATGCGCGCCGTCGAACATGGACAGGACGGCCGGTCCGAGCAGCACCACCGACCCGCCGGCCCCGATCAGGCACCCGGCGATGTGATACCAGCGCAGCCGTTCGCCCGGCAGGAAGCCGGTGAAGAGCACCATCAGCAGCGGCCAGAGGTTGACCAGGAGCGCGACGTCGACGGCGGGGGCATGCCGGAGCGCGACGTAATAGAGGGCATAATAGCCGAACAGGCCGGCGAGGCCGATCGCCCAGACGGCGGCGCCGTGCCTGATATGGCGGAGCATGTCGTCGCCGTTCCAGAGCCATTTTCCCAGCATCACCAGGAAGGCGATGAAGAAGGTCATGGCGATGAGCTGGAACGGCGGGAAGGCGACGGCATAGGTGGAGATCAGGACCTGGGCGCCCCATTGCAGGATGGTGGTCATGCCCAGGAGCGTGGCGCCGCGCTGCGAAAGGGCCATGGGGAACCGTGCCTCCTTGCCACGACGGCTCGCTGGAGCAGCCCGTGAGTTCAACATGCATGCATCAGCGTGTCGTGATATGTTGATCTAGCGCAATGACACATCACGAGTCAATGATGGATGATATCAAGGCTGCCGCCGAGATCGCCCGCCTGCTGGCGGATCCGGTGCGCCTGACGATCCTGCATTTCCTGACATGGGGGCCGGCCTCGGTCGCCGAGCTGGTTGCCCTGACCGGGGCGAGCCAGCCGAACGTGTCGAACCACCTGAAGCTGCTGCGCGAGCGCGGCATGGTGCTGGGGGACAAGACCGGGCGACAGATCGTCTATCGCCTGGCCTCGCCGGCGGTCGCCGAGCTCTTCAACGCGCTGTCCTGGGCGGCGCTGGGCAAGGCGGAGCCGGCGAGCCTGCCGGCGACGGGCGCGCTGGTGCAGGCGCGCACCTGCTACGACCATCTCGCCGGCCGGCTCGGGGTGGCGCTGCTGCAGGGGCTGGTCGCGGCGCGAGCCATCACCGAGCCGCGGGAGGCCTGGGACACGATCGAGCCGGGGCCGTCAGCCGATGGCGTGTTGCAGCGGCTCGGCATCGATCTGGACGAGGCCGGCAGGGACGGGACGAGGCGGCGCTTCGCCTTCGCGTGTCCGGACTGGAGCGAGCATGGTCATTCCCATCTCGGCGGCCTGCTCGGGGCGGTCCTGTGCGAGCATTGCCGGAAGGCGGGCTGGATCGAGCGCAACGCCGCCACCCGGGCGGTCCAGCTGACCCCTTCGGGGGCGGACGCCCTCGAATGGCTGATCGGCCGGGACGGCCGATCAGCGGTCGGCGAAGGGGCGCGGACCCGCGCGCCCTGACCGACCTGAAGCGTTTGCTTCAACCGCCGACGCGCTCACGCAAGATCGGCGTCGGCTCCTCCGCGCCCGTCGGATTCGGACACGCCGCTCGCCTCCTGCATCCACTCGCGGAACGCCCGGATCAGCGGGCGCTCGGCATGGCTCTTGAGGCAGACGACGTAGTAGCGGAATCGCGGCGCGATCTTCAGCGAGAGGTCGAAAGGCCGCACCAGGCGGCCGGCGGCGAGGTCGTCGCCGACCAGGCTGGTGTTGCCGAGGGCGATGCCCTGGCCGTCGACCGCCGCCTGCAGCGCCAGGGAATGCTGGCTGAAATAGATGCCTCGGGCCGGGTCGGGCTTGTCCGCCTTCGCCGCCAGCAGCCACATGCGCCAGTCCGGCCACATGTCGTCCTGGGCGTGCCAGTCCAGATGGATCAGCGTGTGGTGGACGAGGTCGTTGGGCTCGCGCAGCGGCGCCGGGCCGTGCAGCAGCGCCGGGCTGCAGATCGGGAACACCGATTCGGCGAAGAGCGGGTCGGCGCGCAGGCCGGGATAGTCGCCATTGCCGAAGCGCACGCCGACATCGGCCTCGCCGCGGGCGAAGTCGGCGGGGTGGTCGGAGATGTCGATGCGGATGTCCACGCCCTGGACCCGCTCGCGGAAGCGCGACAGGCGGGGGACCAGCCACTTCGCCGCGAACGAGGCGCTGGCGGTCACGGTCAGCGTCTCCGCCTGGCTGGCCCGGACGGCGGCGGCGAGCGCCGCGTCGATGCTGCGCAGCGGCATCTCCGTCGCGGCATGGAGCGCCTTGCCGGCATTGGTCAGGCCCATGGTGCGGCTGGTGCGCCAGAACAGGCGGGTGCCGAGGCGCTGCTCGAAGGCCCGGATCTGGTTGCTGACGGCCGCGGCGGTGACGTCGAGCTCGTCGGCCGCCCGGGCGAAGCTGAGATGGCGCGCCGCCACCGAGAAGGTCCAGAGCGCGCCCAGTCCGTGATTGGCCTTGGGCATGGCGATCATCAAGCTTTTGTTGTCGATTCAAACATGATAGCGCCATTGATCATTGTGGGCAAATCATTGAAATTATGGAGAAACAAGGAGCACCTCCACGGAGGTCCATCAACAATGTCGATCGTCTCAATCCTCGCTTACGCCTTCCCTGCCGCCGCTTTCGCCGGCGCCGTCGGTCCCACCAGCCATCCGCGCCGGCGCGGATGGCCGGGCCGCTTCCAGACGCAGGCCGACGCCGAGCTGACCGCCGCGCTGTCGCCGGCCGTGCTGTCCAGCGGCCATATCGTCCTCAACGTCTTTCTCCGCCGTCAACCTTGAGGCCGGGGCACCGCGCCGTTCCCTGCGCTCTTCCACCTGTCCCGCCGCCGCCGGAACCCAGGTTCCGGCGGTTTTTTGTGGACGGCAGGCCTTGTCTTTCGCCAGCGTTGCGGCTTTGACTCAAGCGCACCACCGACGCCGCGCGCGGGCCACCATCGCGTGACAAACGCACCCGGCGCGCGCTTGATAGGCGCAACGGTCCGGCAATGTCCGGATGTCCCAGCGGGGAGGGTGCCTTGGAGAGCTCCGACACGAACGGCGTCGCGCCCGGCGCCCCCGGGCTGCCGGCGCGCTGGACCTCCAGCGCCAAGTCCGGCGTCGGCACGGCGCTGACCAAGGCGAGCCGGGTCTGGTTCACCCTCAGCCACGGCATCCTCAACGAGGTCTATTATCCGCGCATCGACATGGCCTGCACGCGCGACCTCGGCCTGATCGTCACCGGCACGGACGGCTATTTCTTCGAAGAGAAGCGCGACGCCGACCATGTGGTCGCCACCCTGCGGGAGGGCGTGCCGGCCTATGTCCTGACCAACACGGCGCGCGACGGCGCCGTCCGCATCGAGAAGTCGGTGCTGGTCGATCCCGACCACGATGCGGTGCTGCAGGACATCCGCTTCGTGCCGCTGCGCGGCAGTCTCGCCGACTACCATGTCCATGCCCTGCTGGCGCCGCATCTGGTCAATGCCGGCATGGGCAACAGCGCCTGGGTCGGCGACTACAAGGGCGTGCCGATGCTGTTCGCGCAGGGGCGCGACGGCACCTCGCTGGCGCTCGCCTGCGACAAGCCGTGGCGCTGCCTCAGCGTCGGCTATGTCGGCGCCTCCGACGGCTGGCGGCAGCTCCAGGATGGCGGCCGGCTCGATCCCGCCCTGCGCGCCGCGCCGGACGGCAATGTCGCCATGGCCGGCGAGGTCGCCCTCGAGGGAGACGGCGGCTTCCTCCTCTCCCTCGCCTTCGGCATGAAGCCGGAGGAGGCGGGGTACCGGGCGCTGGCCAGCCTGCAGCGCGGCTTCGAGCCGGCCCGGGCCGCCTATGTCGCCGGCTGGCGGCACTGGCAGGACAGCCTGATCCCGCTCGGGCCCCCGTCTCCGCCCGACGGGCTCAGCCCCTACCGCGTCAGCACCGCGGTGCTCGCGACCCATCGGCCGCACTCCTTCCGCGGGCCGGCGGTGGCGAGCCTCTCCATCCCCTGGGGCTTCGAGAAGGGCGACGAGGATCTCGGCGGCTATCACCTGGTCTGGCCGCGCGACCTGGTCGAGACCGCCGGCGGCTTCCTGGCGGCAGGGGCGGTCGAGGACGCCGAGTCGATCCTCGCCTATCTCGTCGCCATCCAGGAAGAGGACGGCCATTGGCCGCAGAACGCCTGGCTCGACGGCACCGCCTACTGGCCGGGGCTGCAGATGGACGAATGCGCCTTCCCCATCCTGCTGGCCGACGCGCTGCGCCGCGAGGGCGCGATCGATGCGGCGGGGCTCGCCTCGATCGCCACGATGATCGAGCGCGCCGCCGGCTTCATCGTCCGGAACGGCCCGGTGACCGGTGAGGACCGCTGGGAGGAGGACCCCGGCTATTCCACCTTCACCCTGGCGGTGGAGGTGGCGGCGCTGCTCGCCGCCGGCGATCTGCTCGCGGCGCTGGGCAAGGGCGATGCCGCCCGCCTGGTGCGCGAGGTCGCCGATTGCTGGAACGAGCAGATCGAACGCTGGACCTTCGTCACCGATACCGAGATCGCCCGCAAGTTCGGGGTGAGCGGCTATTACGTCAGGATCGCCCCGCCCGACACGGCCGACGCCGCCTCGCCGCTCGCCGGCTTCGTGCCGATCAAGAACCGGCCGCCGGGCGAGGACAGCCGGCCGGCGGCGGCCGTGGTCAGCCCCGACGCCCTCGCCCTGGTGCGCTTCGGCCTGCGCGCCGCCGACGACCCGCGCATGGTCGACACGGTCAAGGTGATCGACGGGCTGCTCAAGGTCGAGCTGCCGCAGGGGCCGCTCTGGTATCGCTACACCGGCGACGGCTATGGCGAGAAGGCCGACGGCTCGCCCTTCGACGGCACCGGCATCGGCCGGGCCTGGCCGCTGTTCGCCGGCGAGCGCGCCCATTACGAGATCGCCGCCGGCCGCCTCGACGCGGCCCAGCGCCTGCTGGCGACCTTCGAGGCCAGCGCCGCGCCGGGCGGCCTGCTGCCCGAGCAGAGCTGGGACCAGCCCGACATCCCCGAGCGCGAGCTGGTCTTCGGCCGGCCCGCCGGCAGCGCCATGCCGCTGGTCTGGGCCCATGCCGAGCATATCAAGCTCCTGCGCTCGCTGCGCGACGGGGCGGTGTTCGACATGCCGCCCCAGGGCGTCGAGCGCTATCAGAAGGCCAGGACCGGCTCGCCGCTGCGGATCTGGCGCTTCAACGCCAAGCTCGGCGTCATTCCCGCCGGCAAGACGCTGCGCCTGCAGCTGGACGCGCCGGCGCGGGTGCATTGGAGCCTCGACGGCTGGCTGGACACCCGTGACAGCGACACCGCGCCGGCTCCCTTCGGCCTGCATGTGCTCGACCTGCCGACAGCGGCCGCTGCCGCCGGCAGCCGCATCGTCTTCACCTTCTGGTGGCCGCAGGCGGAGCGGTGGGAGGGCGCGGATTTCGCCGTGGCGATCGTTGCCCCGTGACAAGCCCGCCTCGGGTTGCAATAGTGCCGTTCCCGCAGAGCTGCGCAGGCGTTGCCATGACTGAGACGAAATCGGACGCCTTCGTGCTGTTCGGCGCGACCGGGGATCTCGCCCACAAGAAGATCTTCCCCGCCCTCTACACCATGATCGAGCACGGCACGCTCGACATTCCGGTGATCGGCGTCGCCTTCGACGACTGGGACCTCGCCAAGCTGCAGGCGCGGGCGCATGACGGCATCGCCGCCGCGGTCGGCACGGTCGACGAGGAGCGCTTCGCCAAGCTCGCCGGCCTTCTGCGCTATGTCAGCGGCGACTACCGCAACGGCGCCACCTTCGCCAAGCTGAAGGCCGCCCTCGGCGCGGCCAGCCATCCGCTGCACTATCTCGCGGTGCCGCCGAGCATGTTCGAAACCGTGGTGCAGGGCCTGGAGCAGTCCGGCTGCGCCGACGGGGCGCGGCTGATGATCGAAAAGCCCTTCGGCCACGATCTTTCCTCGGCGCGCTGGCTCAACCGGATGCTGCATCTGGCCTTCGAGGAGAAGGCGATCTTCCGCATCGACCACTACGTCGGCAAGGAAGCGATCCAGAACCTGCTCTATTTCCGTTTCGCCAACGCCTATCTCGAGCCGATCTGGAACCGGACCTATGTCGAGAGCGTGCAGATCACCATGGCCGAGGATTTCGGCGTGGAGGGCCGCGGGCGCTTCTACGACGAGGTCGGCACCATCCGCGACGTGATCCAGAACCACCTGCTCAACGTGCTGGTGCTGCTGGCCATGGAGCCGCCCTCCGGCCATCTCAGCGAGGACCTGCTGGAAGAGAAGGTCAAGGTGCTGAAGGCGATCCGGCCGCTCACGGCCGACGACCTGGTGCGGGGACAGGTCGAGGGCTACCGCCAGATCCAGGGCGTCGCGCCGGCCTCGACCGTGGAAACCTTCGCGGCGCTGCGCCTCTACATCGATTCCTGGCGCTGGGAGGGCGTGCCCTTCTACATCCGCGCCGGCAAGAACCTGCCGGTGCACGCGACCGAGGTGGTGGTGAGGCTGCGCCGCCCGCCGCTCGACCTGTTCGGGGAGGGGCCGTCCCTGCCGACCAACTATCTGCGCTTCCGCTTCAACCCGCAGGTGGTCATCGCCGTCGGCTCGCGGCGCAAGGCGCCGGGCGAGGGCCTGGTGGGCGAGCCGGTCGAGCTCACGGCCGTCGACGACGGCAAGGGCGACCTCGAGCCCTATGAGCGCCTGATCGGCGACGCCATCGCCGGCGACGCCACGCTGTTCACCCGCCAGGATGCCAGCGAGATCGCCTGGCGGATCTTCGACCCGGTGCTCGCGGCGCCGCCGCCGGTCCATCCCTACAAGCCCGGCGAGTGGGGCCCGGCCGAGGCGATCGACAACTTCCGGCCGCCGCAGGGCTGGGTCGATCCGGCAGTCTGAAAACAGGAAGGGGAGGGGCGGGGACGGAGGGGAGAGCCCATGGCGAAGGCGACAACGACGACCTTGAAAGCGGTGCCCAACCCCGCGGACCTGACCGTTCTCGCGGTCGATGTCGGCGGCAGTCACGTCAAGATCCGCACCAACCGGGAGGAGGAGAAGCGCGTCGCCGCCTCCGGCCCCGACATGACGGCTGCGGGCATGGTCGCGGCGGTGCGCGGCCTGGCACAAGGCCTTGCCTTCAACGTGGTCTCGATCGGCTATCCCGGTCCGGTGCTGCACAACCGGCCGCTGGCCGAGCCGGCCAATCTCGGCAAGGGCTGGGTCGGCTTCGACTATGCCAAGGCCTTCGGCGCGCCGGTCAAGATCGTCAACGACGCCTTGATGCAGGCGGTCGGCAGCTACAGGGACGGCCGCATGCTGTTCCTTGGCCTCGGCACCGGGCTCGGCGCCGCGATGATCGCCGACGGAGTCGCCCTGCCGATGGAGCTGGCGCACCTGCCCTACAAGAAGGGCCGCAGCTACGAGGACTATGTCGGCGTCGCCGGCCTGGAGCGGCGCGGCAAGAAGAAGTGGCGCGAGTCCGTGTTCGACGTGGTCGAGCGCCTGAAGGCGGCGCTGGAGCCGGACTACGTCGTCATCGGCGGCGGCAATGTCGAGCTCCTCGAAGACCTGCCGCCCGGCAGCGAGCGCGGCGGCAACGAATTCGCCTTCGCCGGCGGCTTCCGCCTGTGGCAGGACGAGAAATTGAGGTTCTGAGGAGGGGCGTGAGGCTGGAAAATCCCTCTCCCTCCGGGAGAGGGGCAGGGGTGAGGGTCTAAACGCCTCAGCAGATTGCCGAATCCTTTTCACTGGCGGGATGCCGAAGCCCTCTCCGGCCGCCGTCTAACCCCTCACCCCTGCCCCTCTCCCGTTGGGAGAGGGGTTCTGCGACGCACCTGCCATGGCCCTCGCGCCGCCATAGCGGCCAGCCGAGCGTCATGCCGGCGGCGGCGAGGAGGATGGCGACGCCGCCGGCGAGCTGGAGGGGCTGCAGGCGGTGGCCGAAGGCGAGGACGTCGACCAGCACGGCGACCAGCGGATAGATGAAGGACAGCGCCCCGGTCAGGTTGGTCGGCAGCCGCTGGATCGCGCCGTAGAGCAGGATGTAGACGAGGCCGGTGTGGACGATGCCGATGGCGCCGAGCAGGGCCCAGGTGCCGGCATCGGCGGGCAGGTGGCGGAGGTCGGCGAGCGGGGCGAGCAGGAGGCTGCCGATCAGCACCTGCACCAGGGCGATCAGGTGCGGCCGCACGCCCTTCAGCAGCTTGGCGGCGATGGCCGCCACGGCATAGAAGAAGGCGGCGCCGAGGGCGAGAAGGATGCCGGCGAGATAGTCGGTGCCCGGCGTGCCGGCGTGGGGCACGGCCGCCACGATCGCCAGCATGCCGGTGAAGGCGACGGCGAGCCAGCCGAGCTTGGTGGCGGTGATCGTCTCGGCGAAGAAGAGCGCGCCGAGGCCGACCAGCATGAAGGGTTGGGTGTTGTAGACGACCGTGGTGACGGCGATCGAGGCGCGGGGATAGGCGGCGAACAGGAGCAGCCAGTTGGCGACGATGGCGATGCCGCCGACGACGGCGACGGCGAGCTGCCGGCCGGTGAGGGCGTCGCGGCGGATCAGGCCCATGGCGGCGCAGACGACCAGGAGCGTCGCCGCGCCGAACACGCAGCGCCAGAACACCACGTCCGTCACCGGCTGGCCCGAGACCACCACGAACCAGCCGATCGTGCCCGAGATCGCCATGGCCGTCGTCATCTCGGCCGTGCCGCGCAGCTTCTCCGTCATCGCCGCCTCTTCCGCATGGACGGCCGAAGCATAGGCGGCGCTGTGCCGGCATGATATGGCTTGCGTAAGGACGAAGGCGATCATCACCTTCCGATCTGAGCCGAATACCCTGTCTTGCCTGAGAACGATCATGCTCGACGACCTGGACCGCCGCATCGTCGAAATCCTGGCGGAGGATGCCCGCATCTCCCTGAAGGCGCTGGCGCAGCGCGTCGGCCTGTCCTCGCCCAGCGCCTCCGAGCGGCTGAAGCGCCTGGAGGAGCGCGGCGTGATCCGCGGCTTCACCGTCGACCTCGATCCGGCGGCGATCGGCTACGGCCTGCAGGCGATCGTCCGCATCCGGCCGTTGCCGGGCAAGCTGCACATCGTCCAGAAGCTGATCGAGGAGATCCCGGAATTCTCCGAATGCGACAAGGTGACGGGCGACGACTGCTTCATCGGCCGGCTGCACCTGCGCTCCATCGACCAGCTCGACGGCATCCTCGACCGCATCATCGACAAGGCCGAGACCAACACCGCCATCGTCAAGAGCCAGCCGGTGCGCCGGCGCCTGCCGCCGCTCGGGCCCGCCTGACCCGGCGCCTCAGGGGGGATCCGACCCGGTCGCCGCCATGACCCGTTGCCGCAGCCAGCGGTGGCCCGCGTCGCCGTCGCGGCGCCTGTGCCAGATCTGGCGAAAGGCAAAGGTCGGGATGGCGAAGGGCGGCTCGAACCGGCGGAGGCCGGCGGCCGATGCGGGATGCGGCAGGATGCGCCGTGCCGCGGTGAGGACGAGGTCGGTGCCGCGGATCAGGTCCGGCGCGATGCCCCAGTGCGGAAGGACGATGCAGACCCGGCGCCGGTGGCCCGCCGCGGCGAGCGCCGCGTCGATCTCGCTGTCGACGTCGGCCCGGAGCGCCACCAGCGCGTGCGGGCGGGCGAGATAGGCCGGGAGGTCCAGCGACGGGAGGGCCGCGAGGCTGGCGGCGTCGGCGAGGCAGGCGAAGCTCTCCTCGAACAGCGTCTGGGCGCGCACGCCGTCGACCGGGCCGGGGAAGACGCCGAATGCCAGGTCGATCTCGCCGTCGATCACCTGCGAGACCATGACCTCGCGGCTCGCCTGGCTCACCACCAGGTCGATGGCCGGGGCCTGCCTCCGCAGCATGCGCACCAGGCCCGGCAGGACCACGGCCGCGCCATAGTCCGACATGGCGAGGCGGAATGTCCGGCGCTCCTCGGCCGGGTCGAAGGCGGAGGGCCCGAGCACCCGGCGCATGCGCTCCAGCGCGCCGGCGAGCTGCGGCGCGATCTCCAGGGCGCGGGCGGTCGGCTCCAGCCGGCCGGAGCGGCGCACCAGCAGGGGATCGCCGAAGAGGTGGCGCAGCCGCGCCAGCGCGTGACTGACGGCCGGCTGGCTCCGGTTCAGCCGCACCGCAGCCCGCGTGACATGGCGCTCGGCCAGGAGGGCGTCGAGGACGACGAGCAGGTTGAGGTCGACGGCGCCGAGATTATTCATTTCATGCATGTTGCATGTGATGGATGAGAATTTCCATAGCCGGCCCGAATGCAGTAGCTCGGTGCCCGTCACCCCTGCCGAGATGTCCCCATGCCGAACGCCGGTCCTCTCTCCCTGCTCGCCGCGGCCCTGCTGGCCGGAGCCGTGGTCCCGTTCCAGGCCGGCGCGAATGCCGCGCTCGGCCGCCTGCTCGGTCATCCGCTCTGGGCTGCGCTCGTCTCGCTGGGCGTGAGCGTGGCAGTGATCATCCCCGTGATGGTCGCCTTTCGAATCCCCACCCCGACCCTGGCCGAAACTCTGAAGGGGCCGTGGTGGATCTGGATCGGCGGCGCGGCCGGCGTGCTCTACATTACGGCGGCGCTGCTGCTGGCCCCGCGGCTCGGCGCCGCCGGCTTCATCGTCGCCGTGATCGCCGGCCAGATGCTGGTTTCGGCGGCGATCGACCATTTCGGGCTGATGGGCTTTCCCGAAAAGCCGGTTGGCGCGGCCCGCCTCGCCGGCATCGGGTTGATCGTCGGCGGCGTGGTGCTGGTCCAGCTTGCCGGCACTCCGGCCGCGCAGGCGCGATGATGATGTCGACAAGGAGATTTCCCATGCAACCCCATGCCGTCCTGCGCGTCGCCCGCCCGACCAACGACCTGGCGGCCGTCGCCCGCTTCTACCGCGACGGGCTCGGCCTCGAGGAGCTCCACCGCTTCGCGGACCATGACGGATTCGACGGCATCATGCTCGGCCATCGCGGCGAGGCTCATCATTTCGAGTTCACCCATGCGCACGGGCACGATGCCGGCCGCGCCCCGACGCAGGACAATCTCGTCGTCTTCTACCTGCCGGACCGCGGGCAGTGGGAGGCGGCGGTGGCGCGGATGAAGCGGCACGGCTACGCGCCGATGCCCTCGTTCAACGCTTATTGGGACGTCAACGGCGTCACCTTCGAGGACCCGGACGGATACCGGGTGGTGCTGCAGAACGCCGACTGGCGGGCCCTGGAGGCGCGCGCGACGAAGGGCTGACGGGCGAAGCGGAGGGCGGGCGCCCGCATCCGACGCAGCCGCCCGTCCGGACATCCCCGGAGCAAAGCGCGTTCGGGCGGAAACATGGCCTTGCTCCAGGGCTGCCCTGAGCGGCGTCCCGGCGGGCTCGTCGCGCCCGGCCGGGCAATCGATCGCAGCCTCCGCACGTCGGACGCGCCTCCTTCAGCTTCCTGCCGGCCGCTTGGGCGCCGACAAGGACGAGATGGCTTGCGCGACCTCGGTGACCTGCGGCGCGATGCGGTCGCAGGCGTCCTCGAAGCTCCAGCGGGTGACCGGCACGGAGACGCCGACGGCTGCGACCGCGGTGCCCTCCATGCCGAACACCGGCGCGGCGATGTTGATGTCGCCGCGATAGAACTCACCCTTGGCATAGGCGAAGCCGGTCTGGCGCGCCGTGTCCACCAGGCCGATGATCTCATCGCGATCCATCACGGTGGCGGGCGTGTAGCCGCGGATCGTCGAGCGTTGCAGCAGCGCGTCGGCGGCCGGCTTCGCCAGGCCGGACAGATAGGCGCGGCCGGCCGCGGTGCAGTACATGGGGTAGCGGCCTCCTATCGGCAGTTGCACCGAGATCTGGAAGCGGCCGGGAAAGCTGGCCACGAACACCATGTCGAGGCCGTCCGGCTCCGACAGGTTGACGGTCTCGCCGCACTTGATGTTGAGGTCGAGAAGGTAGGGATTGGCGCTCTCGATCAGGCCGCTGGTGGTGGTGTAGCGCATGCCGATTTCGAGTGCTTTCGGCGTCAGCGAGTATTTCTTCGAATAGAGATCCTTCCTGAGGTAGCCGAGGCTCTCCAGCGTGAAGGTCAGCCTCTGCACCGCGCTCTTGCCGATGCCGGTCGTGGCGGCCAGCTCGGGCAGGTTCATCGCTCGCCGGTCGAGGCCGAACGACTCCAGGATCACGAGCGCCTTGGCCAGGGAGTGGTTGAACAAGGGTGAGCTCGCCTGCGACTCCTCGGGCATCCCCACCGTTTCCGACTTCGGCATCCCTCGCCACTCCTGAGACGATTCACGCCCCCTAAGAGGCGCATTGAAAGGGGACTGTCAAACCGAATTATCAATGCATGCATATCGCATGTCGATTTATTATCATCGTTGCACAATATGGGTAGATCGAATATGAGAGGGACAGGGCGTGACCACAATGTCTGAACAAGCGCGCCCGGTTTGTCCGAAACCCGGCTGAGGCCGGCGGCCGAGCGGCCGCCTCGACGCCGTTTGCGACCAGAGGGAACCATGACGAAGAGCAAGCTCATTTCGAGCCTTGTCGGCGTCCTGATGATGGGCGGCGCCATCCTCGCCTCCACATCGACGGCGAGGGCGCAGGACGATGTCTACAGCGGCTATTCCGGCGAGGATTTCCTGTTCAACGGCGCCGGCCACAGCGGCACGCTCAAGGGCGGCATCATGGACACGATCGGCGCCGATTTCGCCGAGAAGACCGGCGTCACGATGTCGTTCGACGCCTTCTGCTGCGGCATCGCCAAGCTGGAAGCCGCGCAGCAGAGCGGCAACGTGCCGTGGCAGATCGTGGCGTTCTCGACCATGAGCGACCTGATCCTGGCCCAGCGCGCCGACCTCCTGCTGAAGATCGACCCGAAGATCGTGCCGCTCGACCGGCTCGAGCCGGACGGCTACGACGCCTATGCGATCTACGGCTACCCCTATGCCGCCGTGATCGCCTGGAACACCGGGAAATGGCCGCTCTCGGGCAAGCATCCAGAGGCCATCGAGGATGTCTTCGACACCAAGGCCTTCCCGGGCAAGCGCTGCCTCTACAAGTACCCGCAGTTCGGCGGCACGATGGAAGCTGCGCTGCTGGCCGACGGCGTTCCGGCCGACAAGCTCTACCCGCTCGACACCAGGCGCGCCTTCGCGTCGCTGAACCGGATCCGCGACGACATCGTCTGGTGGAGCAGCGGTTCACAGGGCGTGCAGCAACTGGTGTCCGGCGCCTGCGACATCGCGCTGGTGTGGAACGGCCCGATCTCGGAGACCATCCGCGCCAACGACAGTCCCTTCGCCATCGCCTGGGGCCACGCGATCTGGGACTATACGCCGGTCGCGATTCCGAAGGGCGTGCGGAACGAGAAGGCGGCGCAAGCTTTCCTGAAGATGATGATCGAGAACAAGGCGGCGCAGGAGAAGTTCGTCGCGCAGACAGGATATGTCCTGATGCCGATGAAGGAGCAGGTCGCCATTCCCGACGACATCAAGCCGTGGGTGCTTGCCGGCGACAACACCAGGACCGCCATCCGGGAAGCCGACAAATACTATACCGACGCCATCGATAGCATCCTCAAGCAGTTCAACAGCTGGGTGGTGAGCGGCAACCTTCCGCAATAGGCGCTCGTCGGACCGGCGGCGAGCCGCCCCGGTCCGTCCTCCCCACGACTGGAATGCGATGACGCCTCCGTCGGTCCGCGACCGGTCGGGAGGCGATCGAGGGATCATGCCGGGAAAACCGAACAAGACGGCTCTGCTGGTCCTGCCCGGGCTGGCCTTCCTTTCGGCGACCTTCATCGTTCCGCTGGCCGGCGTGCTGCTGCGCGGCCTCGATCCGGACGGCCGCCTGTCCTACGCCGCGCCGCGGCTCAGCCTCGCGAACTATGCCGAGCTCATCCATGATCCGCTCTACCGGATCATCCTGGAGAACACCTTCGCCGTGGCCGCGATCGCCACGCTGGTCACCTTGATCCTCGCCTATCCCGCCTGCTTCTTCCTGTCGCGGCTTTCGGGCGGCTGGGGCGGCCGGCTGCTGCTGCTGGCGCTGTTCCCGTTCTGGACGTCGATCCTCGTCAGGCTCTTCGCCTTCACCCAGATCCTGCCGCCGCTCGGCCTGATGTACACGACGACCGCGACGGTGATCGGCATGGTCTACTACCTCCTGCCGTACATGATCGCGGTCCTCTATGCGAGCATGCTCACCATCGACAACGAGCTGATCAACGCCGCCCGCACCCTGGGGGCAGGCATGGTGCAGGCGCTGCGCCGGGTCTTCGTGCCGCTCACCCGATCGGGCGTCTTCGTCGGCTCGACCATGGTCTTCGTGATCAGCCTCGGCTTCTTCCTGACGCCGGCCATTCTCGGCGGCGGCTCCGACCTCACGGTCGCCACCTACATCCAGCAGCAGGTCAACATCGCCCAATGGGGACCGGCCAGCGCCATGGGAACGGTGCTGCTCGTGCTGACCCTGGCCATCTTCTTCGGCGCCAACCGGCTTTTCGCCTCCAACGAGCTGTCGGTCGTCGGGGTGGGCAGCCAGAAGGGCACGTCGCGCGTCGAAGGCCTGCGCTTCACCTGGCCGGTGGTCGTCGGCCTGCTGGTCACGGTCTGCGTGTTCATCTTCCTGCTGGCGCCGCTGGTGATCGTCGTCTTCCTGTCGTTCACGCCGACGACCTATCTGGCGTTTCCGCCGTCCGGCTTTTCCGGGCGCTGGTACGCACGCTTCTTCGGCGACCGCGACTGGCTGACCTCGGCCTGGCTGAGCCTGCAGGTGGCGCTGCTCACCTCTCTCGCCGCGACCTCGCTGGGGCTCCTGACCGCGATCGGGCTCGTCCGGGGCCATATGCCGGGCAAGGCGCTGATCTCGGCGCTGTTCCTGGCTCCCCTGGTCGTTCCCGTCATCCTGATGGCGGTCGCCCTGTTCGACTTCGCCAACCGCCTGCACCTGGCGGGAAGCCTCGCCGGCTATGTCGCCGGCCATACTCTGCTGGCCCTGCCGATCACCGTGATGATCGCCACGAATGCGCTGCGCTCGATCGGCACGGAGCTCGAGCAGGCGGCAAGGACGCTCGGCGCCTCGCCGCGCCATGCCTTCACGGCCGTGACGGCGCGGCTGATCGCGCCCAGCCTCGGCGTGGCGGCGATCTTCTCGTTCGTCACCTCATGGGACGAGCCGGTGATCGCGCTGTTCATGTCGACCGGCCGCACGACATTGCCGGTCCACATCTTCAATCACATCCAGACCGAGGTCACGCCGACGGTCGCGGCCGTGTCGACGATGCTGATGGCGGTGGTGCTGATCGGCGCCCTCGGATTCGGCCTCGTCTCCGCCGCGCGCAAGCGCCGCCTCGCCGCCGGCTATTGAGGAGCATCGGCCTCGTGGACACCACACTCCCGCAGGCGGCGCGCGTCGCCGGAAGCGCCCTCGTCATCGAGAACATCAGCCACGCCTACGGGACGATGCGGGTCCTCGACGCGATCAGCACGGAGATCGGCGCCGGCGAGTTCCTGACGCTGCTCGGCGCCAGCGGGTCGGGCAAGACGACCCTGCTCAGGATCATCGGCGGGCTGATCACGCCGTCCTCCGGCCGGATCGCCCTTGGCGGGCGCGACATCACCCACCTCGCGCCGGAGCGCCGCGACATCGGCTTCGTCTTCCAGAACTACGCCCTGTTTCCCCATCTGACCGTGGCCGAGAACGTCGCCTTCTCCCTCGCCGTGCGCGGGATCGACCGCGCCGAAACGACTCGCCGCGTGACGGAGGCGCTCGATCTCGTCGGGCTGTCCGGACTTGCCGGCCGCTATCCCGGCCAGCTCTCCGGCGGCCAGCAGCAGCGCGTCGCGCTGGCCAGGGCCATCGTGTTCCGGCCCGGCATGCTGCTTCTCGACGAGCCGCTGGGAGCGCTCGACCGGCAATTGCGCCAGCAGCTCGCGGTGGAGCTGCGCGGCCTGCAGCGCCGCAGCGGCATCACGATGATCTACGTCACCCACGACCAGGAAGAGGCGTTCACGATGTCGACGCAGGTCGCCGTCATGCACAACGGCGCGATCCGCCAGATGGCGCCGCCGTCCGAGCTCTACACCCGCCCCGTCGACCTGATGGTCGCCCGCTTCGTCGGCGAACTGAACTGCGTAGCCGGCACGGTTCGCGGCGTCGAGGGCGGCAGGACCGTGGTCGAGACGGCGCTCGGCCCCATCCTGTCCGACATGCCGGGCTTCCCGCCGGGAGAGCGGGTGACCTGCGCGGTGCGGCCGGAACATCTGCGCCTGCGCCGATCCGAGCCGGCCGTCGCCTGCAACGACGTGCCGGCGATGGTCCGCGCCGTGATCTTCGGCGGGAGCTGGCACCGCATCGACTATGTGCTGCCGTCGGGCGTCGTCATGCGGGCCGAGGGCCGCGGCGAACCTCCGCCCATCACGGAGGGCGACGAGGTCCCCGTCACCTTCGATACCGGTCACGTCATGGTGTTCAGAGAGTAGGGAGATCCTCGATGCGTGGGAAATTTGCAAGCTTTGCCGAAGACGAACATCGCGCGCGCCTGGCGAAGGCGCGCCGCCTGCTGCGGGAGCAGGGGATCGACCATTGCATCAGCGTGGCGCCGGAGTCGCTCTACTATTACGGCGGCTATGATTCCTGGGTCAGCGTCAACAGCCCGCAGGCGCTGATCTTCTCGGCGGACGAGGGCGAGCCGACGATCGTGCTGCGCGACACCGACGTGTCGCTCGCCCATGAAAGCTCCTGGATCAAGGACGTCCGCGCCTACCGGCTGATGTTCGACGACATCCCGGGAACGTTCGCGGCCGTCGCCCGCGAGAAGGGCCTGCGCGGCGGCAAGGTCGCCGTCGAGATCCAGTCCTATGCCATTCCCCATTCCCTGGGCCTCGCCCTGGCGCAGGCGCTGGCTCCGGCGCAGATCGTCGATGCGACGGTGCTGCTCGGCATGCCGCGCCTGATCAAGTCGCCGGCGGAAATGGCCTATCTCAGCCAGGCCGCGGCTTACGCGCAGGCCGGCCTCGATGCGGCGCGCCGGACGCTGCGGCCGGGCATCACCGAGATCGCCCTGGCGGGAGCGATCGAGAACGCCATGCGGACGGCGGGAAGCGACTATTGGGCAATCCCGACGGAGCTCGCCGGCGGGGAACGCTCGGCCGGCGGGCACGCGACGCCGCGCGAGCGCATCATCGAGGCCGGCGACATCGTCCATGCGGAGTTCGCCGGCGTCGCCGCCCGCTATCACGCGACGGCGATCCACACGATGGCGGCCGGCGAGCCGAGCCGGCGCGCGCGTGCCGTCTACGAGGTCGGCCGTGCCTCGCTGGCGGCGGGCATCGCGGCGATCCGGCCCGGGGCAGAGGTCGGCGACATCGAGGAAGCCTCGCTCGAGCCGGTGCGGACCGCCGGCCTGGAGCATGCGGCGGTGATGCGGTTCGGCTACGGCCTCGGCGTCGCCTATCCGCCGATCTGGCTGGAGCCGCTGCAGATCAGCCGCGGGCCGAACCAGGTCATGCAGGAAGGCATGGTGTTCGTGCTGCACGCCTATCTCCAGCTCGCGGACGAGCAGCTCGGCATCATCCAGGGCGGCACCTACGCGCTCACCGGACAGGGCGTCGAGATGCTGATCGGCGGCGGCGACGTCGAGCTCGAGGTGATCTGACCATGCCTGTCGATGTCGACGCCGTCGTTCCGGACGTCGCCCAGCCGCCGCGCGCCGATGTCGTCGTCATCGGCGGCGGCATCATCGGCGTCGCCACCGCCCTGTTCCTGGCGGAGCAGGGCCTCAAGCCCGTGCTCTGCGAGAAGGGCGTGATCGCCGGCGAGCAATCCAGCCGCAACTGGGGCTGGTGCCGCACCATGGGCCGGGATCCGCGCGAGCTGCCGCTGATGCTGGAGAGCCTGCGGCTGTGGCGCGGCATGAACGAGCGCGTCGCGGCCGAGACCGGCTTCCGCCAGCGCGGAACGCTCTATATCTGCCCCGACGAGAAGGCCTTCGCCAAGCGCGAGGCGTGGCTGCCCTTCGCCAGGGAGCACGGGGTGAATTCGCGCCTGCTGCGCGGCGCGGCGGTCAAGCAGACCCTCGAGGGGGCGGCGCAGGACTGGTACGGCGCGCTGCACACGCCGGGTGACGGCGTCGCCGAGCCCGGCATGGCCGTGCCTGCCATGGCCCGGGCGGCGCAGCGGCTCGGCGCGTCGATCCTGACGCAGTGCGCTGTGCGCGGCCTGGACCTCGCCGCCGGGCGCGTGGCCGGCGTGGTCACCGAACGGGGGCGCATCGGCTGCGACCGCGTGGTGGTCGCCGGCGGCGTCTGGTCGAGCCTGTTCTGCCGCAGCCTCGGCTTGCGGCTGCCGCAATTGAAGGTGCTCGCCTCGGTGCTGCGCACGGAGCGGGTCGACGACGGGCCGTCGACGGCCGCCTGGGGTCCGGGGCTGGCCCTCAGGAAGCGTCTCGACGGCGGCTACACGGTCTCGAACGGCCAGGTGGTGGCCGAGGTGGTGCCCGACAGCGTCCGCTTCCTCGGCGACTTCCTGCCGGTCCTGCGGGCGGAATGGTCCGGCATCTCGTTCGATCTCGGCCGGGCCTTCTTCGACGAGCATCGCCTGACGCGGCCGTGGCGGCTCGACGCGGTGTCGCCGTTCGAGCGCATCCGCACGCTCGATCCGAGCCCGGTGCAGGCGGATATCCGCCGGGCCCGAGCCAACCTCGAACGCGCTTTCCCGGCCTTCCGGGGCATCGGCACGGCCGCGACCTGGGGCGGCATGATCGACGCGACGCCGGACCTCCTGCCGGTGATCTCGGAGGTCGCGGCGGTGCCGGGCCTGATCGTCTCGACCGGCTATTCCGGACACGGCTTCGGCATCGGCCCCGGCGCCGGGAGGCTCACCGCCGACCTCGCCGCCGGCCGTCCGCCGGTGGTCGATCCGGCGCCGTTCCGCTTCTCCCGCTTCACCGACGGCAGCCGGCCGAGGCCCCTGAGCGGGCTGTGATCCCTGGAGCAGAGCGCGTTTGGGCGGAAACGCTGCTTTGCTCTAAGTCCTTGTTTCGACGCGTCTTTGCGATTCTTGGCGATTCCGCCAAATCGCAAGACGCTCTGGCGGAGCGTCGCGGCGGCACGCCTGCCCGGCACGCAGGAGCCGGGCTGCGGCTACGGCGCCGAGGGCTTGACGGTCGCCACCAGCAGGAAGATCGGGCGGCGGCTTTCGTCGCGCATCTCGGGATGGCGGGCCAGCATCTCCGGCGACGGCGCGGGCTCGGCCACCCGGTCGATGCGCAGGCCCGCATCGATCAGGGCGTTCAGAATGCTCGCCACGGTGCGGTGATATTTGACCACGTCGTCGACCATCCAGCGCACGTGCCGCTCGCCCTCGCTCTGGTAGTCGTCGACCGGCCAGTGCAGCCGCTCGCCGTCCGGGCCGTAGTGCCAGTCCTGCGCCGCGCGGGCGGTGAAGACGGGATGCTCGACCGACAGGACGAAGGCGCCGCCGGGCACGAGGCAACGCTGGATCTGGCGGCAGGTGAGGTCGAGGCGCTCGACATAGTGAAGCGCCAGCGAGCTCAGCACCACGTCGAAGCTTTCGGGCGGCAGGTCGACGTCCTCGATCGCGGCGCGGCGGTATTCGATGGCGGGATCGTCCGTCATGGCGGCGGCGCGCGCCAGCATCTTTTCCGACAGGTCGATGCCGAGCACCGCGCGGGCACCCTGGGCCCGGGCATAGCGGCAATGCCAGCCATAGCCGCAGCCGAGGTCGAGCACGCGCTTGCCCGAGAGGTCCGGCAGCATGGCGCGCAGCACCGGCCATTCGCCAGCGGCCTCCAGCCCGTCGACCGAGCGCGCCATGGCGCCGTAGCCGGCAAAGAAGGCGGGGTCGTCGTACTTGTTCTGCTTCATGGCATCCTCCGGCGGCGGGTTTGCCACAGATCCGGCACGCGGGGCAGTCTCTCGCGGCAGCTTGCCCATCCGGAGGGGCCGAGACGAGAGCGCTTGCCCCGGCGATGGGACGCGGGCATAAGAAGCGGACCTTTCCACGGGATGGCCCGATGTCGATCCGTTCCCACGCCCCGCGAATGCGCGGGCCCGACCAGCAGGAGATCGGCCGGAGGGGTTGAGCGTGTGCTTTTCGCCGCGCGTGTGAGCGTCGGACCCAAGCCCTCCCGGTTCTGCGGAGGGCTTTTTTGTATCATCAGGTTCCGGCGCCTCATCCGTGCAATGGCCCCAGGAGGGCATCATGGCGAAGGCACTCATCACCAGCGCGCTCCCCTATATCAACGGCATCAAGCATCTCGGCAACCTGGCCGGCTCGTTGCTGCCGGCCGACATCCACGCCCGCCATCGCCGGCAGATCGGCGACGAGGTGCTCTTCATCTGCGCCACCGACGAGCACGGCACGCCGGCGGAGCTGGCCGCGGCCGAGGCCGGGCTCGACGTCGCGACCTATTGCCGGCGGCAGCACGAGGTCCAGGCGGCGATCTACCGCCGGCTCGACCTGTCCTTCGACCATTTCGGCCGGTCGTCCTCGGCCCGCAACCATGCGCTGACCCAGCATTTCTTCCGGAGGCTGGACGAGCGCGGCCTGATCGAGGAGCGCGTGCTGGCGCAGGTCTATTCGCCCCGGGACGGGCGCTTCCTGCCCGACCGCTACGTCCTCGGCCGCTGTCCGCATTGCGGGTTCGAGCGTGCCCGCGGCGACCAGTGCGAGAGCTGCACGCGGCCGCTCGATCCCGTCGACCTTCTGGAGCCGCGATCGGCGCTTTCCGGCAGCACGGCCCTGGAGATCCGGCCGAGCCGGCACCTGTTCCTGCGCCAGTCCGCGCTGGTCGACGACCTGGAACGCTGGATCGCCGGCCGGTCCGGCTGGCCGGCGCTGGTGACCTCGATCGCCCGCAAATGGCTCGACGAGGGCATCCAGGACCGCTGCATCACCCGCGACCTCGCCTGGGGCGTGCCGGTGCCCAAGCCCGGCTACGAGGGCAAGGTGTTCTATGTCTGGTTCGACGCGCCGATCGCCTATATCGCGGCGACGCAGGACTGGGCCGACGCCGACCCCGGGCGACGCGACTGGCGGTCCTGGTGGTGGCAGGCCGACGACGTCGACTACGTGCAGTTCCTCGGCAAGGACAACGTGCCCTTCCATGCCGTCAGCTTTCCCTGCACCCTGATCGGCTCGGGCGAGCCGTGGAAGACGGTCGACGTCATCAAGGGGGTGAACTGGCTCACCTATGAGGGCGGCAAGTTCTCGACCAGCGATCGGCGGGGCGTGTTCCTGGACCAGGCCCTCGACCTGCTACCGGCCGACGTCTGGCGCTGGTGGCTGGCGGCAAATGCGCCCGAAGGCAGCGACACCGATTTCAGCTTCAGGCGTTTCGCCGCCGACGTGAACCACGACCTTGCCGACACGTTCGGCAACCTGGTCAACCGCATCCTCGCCTTCCTGGCGGCGCGATATGGCGGGATCGTCCCGGACGGCGGTGTCTCCGCCGCGCCGGAGCAGCAGCTGGCGGCCGAGCTCGATCGTCGTCTCGCGGCGTTGCGTCGCCATCACGCCGGCCCGTCGATCCGCAGGAGCGCCGAGGAAGTGCGGGCGATCTGGCGCCTCGCCAACACCTATCTCGCCGGCGAGGCGCCGTGGGCGCTGCTGGGCAGCGATCCCGCGCGGGCGGCCGCTGTCGTCAGGACCGGGGTCAACCTCGTGGCCTTGGCCGCGACGGTGGCATGGCCTTTCATTCCCGGGACGGCGGAGCGGGTGCTGGCGGCACTGGGTCGCCCGGCCGGCGTGCCGGCATGGCCGGACAGCGCCGCCGCGGCGCTGACGGGCGTGCGGGGCGGCGAGGCGGTCGGCTCCCTGCCGCCCCTCTTCCCCAAGCTCACGCCGGACTGGGCCGAGGCGAGCAGGGCCCGGTTCGCGGCTGGGCAGGCCCCGTAGCCGCCGGCGCCGGGAGCGGGGTCAGTCGATCCCCTCCACGGCGCGCAGCCGCGGCACCACGAAATCGGCGAAGGCGCGCACCACGGGGCGCATGAACCGGGTCGAGGGATAGGTCAGGAACAGCTCCGTCGGCTTCACCTCCCAGTCCGGCAGGATGCGCACGAGGCGGCCGTCGGCCAGCTCGTCGCCGACGAGCAGCACCTGCACCGGGCCGGCGCCGCGCCCGGCCTTCAGGCTGTCGGCGATCACCTGGGCGTTGTTGGTGCGCAGCGTCGGATGCACCGCCACCTCCGTCACGGTCTCGCCGCGGCAGAGGGCGAGCATGCCGCGCGGCGAGAGGATGGCGAGGGTCGCGACGGTATCCACCTCCGACAGCCGTTCCAGGCTGTCGATCGGCCCGACCCGCCGGAGATAGGCGGGGGAGGCGACCAGCACCCGCCGGATCGCCCCGACGCGGCGGATGATCAGGTCCTGCGCTTCCGGCCGGCCATATTGCACGGCGAGGTCGAAATTCTCGTAGACGAGGTCGACATGCCGGTTGTCGAGGACGAGATCGACCTGGACGGCGGGGTGCGCGTCCTGGAACGCCGTCACCATGTGGAAGAGATGCCGGGCGCCGAGGCACGAGGGCGCGTGCAAGCGCAGCGTGCCTTCGATCCCGCCCATGTCGCGGCGCACGCCTTCCATCGCCGCCTCGATCGAGGCGAGGGCCGTGCGGCTGGCTTCGTAGAGCGCCAGGCCCTGGGCCGTCGGGCGCACGGCGCGGGAGGTGCGCTCCAGCAGGCGGGCGTTGACGTGGTGCTCCAGGTTGCGCAGGTGCTTGGTCACGGCCGGCTGGGAGATCGACAGATCGCGCGCCGCGCCGGTCACCGATCCCTTCTCGACGGTGCGGACGAAGGCCTTCAGGGCGGCGGCGATATCCATCCATAGCTCTTGGTTATGGCGGTCATCACATCATAATGAATGGACGGGGGTGCCGCACGCGCTTTATGCCGGCCGGACGATCAATCGACGGCATGAAGGTGAAGACGGTGATGGACAGGCGTTGCGTGGTTCTCGGGTTGCCCCTGCTGCTGGGGGCGTGCGTCGCGCGCCAGGGCGAGCCGTCGCTCGCGGCGGCGCCCGCGGTGGACCCCGCCTATCTCGCGATGTACGCCGCCATCGACGGCGAGCCCTATCCGGTCCCGGCGGTCGACCTCAGCAAGATCAAGCCGCAATATCTGCGCCGCGAGGTCGCCTATGCGACGAGCGAGGCGCCGGGCACCATCGTCGTCGATCCCAATGCGCGCTTCCTCTATCTCGTGCGCGAGAACGGCCGGGCGCTGCGCTACGGCGTCGGCGTCGGCAAGGTGGAGGCCTTCAACTTCCAGGGCGAGGCGACGATCGCGCGCAAGGCGGAATGGCCGCGCTGGACGCCGACGTCCGACATGATCGCCCGCGAGCCCGAGCGCTACGGCCCGGTCCGCGCCGGGCTGCCCGGCGGGCCCGGCAATCCGCTGGGGCCGCGGGCGCTCTATCTCTACCGGGGCGGGCGCGACACGCTCTACCGGCTGCACGGCACCACCGAGCCGCACACGATCGGCACCAAGGTCTCCTCCGGCTGCGTCCGCCTGCTCAACCAGGACATCATCGACCTCTACGGCCGTGTGCCTGTGGGGACGCGGGCCGTGGTCCTGCCGTCCGTCGAGACGCCGGTCGCCTGATCGGCCGGGTCCTTCGGCAAGGGTGGCGAGGGTCAGGCCGCCGAGCAGGGAAGCCGGGCTCGTGGGCGAGGCCGGTCATGCCGCGGCCGACCACACCGCGAGCTCGGTGCCGTCGGGATCGGCGAAATGGAAGCGGCGGCCGCCGGGGAAAGCGAAGATCGGCCGGACGATGCGCCCGCCGGCCTCCTCCACGCGCCGCTGGGCCAGGGCCAGGTCGTCGGCATAGATGATGACGAGCGGGCCGCCGGGCCGCGCGGGGCCGAGGGTCAGCCCGCCGCTGAGGCGGCCGTCGCCGAACTCGCAATAGTCCGGGCCGTAATCGGTGAAGCTCCAGCCGAAGGCCCGGCCGTAGAAGGCCTTGGCTCGGGCAATGTCGGCCACGCTGAACTCGATATAGTCGATCTGCCGGTCCTGTCCGTGCGCGGCCATGGCGGGGTCCTCCGATTCTGGGGATCGGACCAGAGCACGGGGCCGGTCCGGACGTCTTGAACGAAACGGCCAGTCAGGCTCCGAGCTGGGCGAGCAGCGCCGCGGCGGTCATGCCGCAGAGCGCCCGGACCTCGCGCGCCAGATGCGCCTGATCGGCATAGCCGGCATCGGCGGCCAGGCCTGCCAGGCCCGAGGCCGGCACCCGACGCGCCAGGGCCAGGAAGCCCTGGAAGCGCAGGATGCGGTCGAGCGTCTTCGGTCCGTAGCCGAAATGCTCCCGGCTGCGGCGGCGCAGCGTGCGCTCGCTGCAGTCGAGGCGGTCCGCGAGGCCGGCAAGCTTCGGGCCGGGGGCATGCCGTCGCAGCGCCGCGAAGATCGCCGCGGCCTCGCCGTCGGGCGCCTCGACGGCCGGCGCGAGCGTGGCCAGCAGCGCGTCGAGGAGCGCCGCCTGCGCGGCGGGGGCGGGGACGTCCTGGAGCCGCGTCGACAAGGCGTGCGCCCGCGGGCCCCACAGGTCGGCGAGATCGACCGAGCGGCCGACGATCTCGGACATCGGCGGGCCGAGCCAGGGCGCCGCCGCGCCGGGCCGGAAGCGCAGGCCGAGAAGGATCGAGCCCGGCCGCAGCGTCGGCCGGGCGGCCGTGACGTCCGGCCCGGCCACGGCGAGCCGGCCGTCCTGCCAGAGGAGGTCGACGCAGCCGTCCGGCACGACGGCGATCGGCAGCGGCGGCCCCTGCGGCACGGCATGGGACCAGGCGCAGCCAAAATGCGGCCGCAGGGCTGCGGACGGCGTCCATTCCCGATAGTGCCCGGCGCGGCCGGCGAGGACCGGCCCGGCCGGCGGCGCGGCATCCCCGTCACGTCGCGCCTCTGCCATCGCCCCGGCAAGTCCAGCTGTCATGGCGTCACCATAGCGCCGCGGCCGGCCACAGCCCACCCCGGGGCGGCGATGCGGCGTGAATGTCCATGCAATCGATCGACATTGCCTCTTGTGCAGTGCGGTACGATCCGGCAGGATGGCGGCGTTCTCAGGGCGGGGTGAAAGTCCCCACCGGCGGTATGCGGCCTTGCCGCGAGCCCGCGAGCGCCTTTCCCGAGCAGAAGCTGCTTGGGCAGGGGTCAGCAGACCAGGTGCGAGGCCTGGGCCGACGGTCATAGTCCGGATGAGAGAGAACGGGCGGACCGACCCCTGTCGCAGGGCCGTCGGGCCGTGCGTGATCGCCTTGGGTGACGTGTCGTCGATAGCCAAGGAGATCATGCCATGACACACACCCGCTATGCCTTCGTCAAAGCCAATTGGCACGCCGAGATCGTCGACCAGGCGCTGGAGGGCTTCCTCGAGCTGATACCGGCCGCCGCGGTCGACGTGTTCGACGTGCCCGGCGCCTTCGAGCTGCCGCTCCTGGCGCGCGACCTCGCCGCCTCGGGCCGCTATGCTGCCGTCGCCGCGGCGGCCCTGGTGGTCGACGGCGGCATCTACCGCCACGACTTTGTCGCCGCCGCCGTGGTCAACGGCCTGATGCGCGCCGGCCTCGACACCGGCGTCCCCGTGCTGTCGGTGTCGCTGACGCCGCACCATTTCCAGGAGACGGAGCATCATCGCGGCATCTTCCGGGCGCATTTCCTGGAGAAGGGGCGCGAGGCCGCCCGGGCGGCGCTGGCGATCGGGCAGACAAGGGCGGCGCTTGCGGCCTAGACCTGTCTAGACAGCTCAGGACAACCCTGCGGCGGACGCGACTGCGCCCGCCGCTCTTCGCCGCGGCTCATCGGTAGAAGGCGCCGGGCGGAACGCCGAAGTGCCGGCGGAACATGGCGGTGAAGGCGCTCTGGCTGGCATAGCCGCTGTCGAGCGCCACGTCGATGATGCGCGCCCCGCCCGCCAGGCGCTCCAGCGCGAAGACGAGGCGGGCCTGCTGGCGCCATTCGCCGAAGGTCAGGCCGGTCTCGCGCCGGAACAGGCGGTGCAGCGTCTTCGGCGCCATGCCGAGGCGGGCTGCCCAGGCGGCGGCCTTCGAGGTGTCGTCGGGCCGCCGGATCATCGCCTCGCACACGGTCCGCACAAGCCGGTCCGCCGGCATCGGCAGATGCAGCGGCAGCACGTCGAGCACCCGCAATTCATCGAGGATCAGCGCCATCAGCCGCTCGTCGCGCGTGCCCGGCGCATAGTCGAGCGGCACGGCCGTGGCGGCGACGAGGAGCTCGCGCAGCAGGGGCGACACCGCGACGACGCAGCTGTCGGCCGGCAGATGCGGCGCCGCGGCGGGATCGACGAAGACGGTGCGGATCTTCACTTCGCCGCACATCCTGACCTCGTGCTCGAGCCCGGCCGGGAGCCAGGCCGCGCGGTTGGGCGGCACCACCCAGGACCCGGCGGCCGAGCGCACCACCATCACGCCGGCGATGGCATAGAGCAGCTGGGCGCTGGGATGGGCATGAAGGCCGGTGGACAAGCCGGAGGGATAGTCGATCTCCATCGCCGCCATCGGCCGCGCCGGGGCGTGAAAATCGAGATGGCGGGTGCTGAGATCGTCGCTCATGTCCCAAGCTCTACAGTCTCTGCCATTTTGGCGTGAGACGGACGGGCCGAGAAGGCGGAATTTGCGCGCCCTCGCAACCGGAGCCCGCAGCGCATGCCCAGCCTGTCCTTTCTCTATCCCCTGCTCGCCATCGTGCTGTGGGCCGGCAATGTGGTGGTCTCGCGCCTGTCGGCGCACGCTATCGGGCCGCAGGCGATCACCTTCTACCGCCTGCTGCTCGCCGCGGCGCTCATGAGCCTGTTCGTCGCCGCGCCGGCCTGGCGCAACCGGGCCGCCATCATGGCCGAGCTCGGCCGCCTCGGCGTGCTCGGCTTCCTGGCGATGTGCCTGTTCCAGAGCCTGTCCTATCTCGCGGCGGAGACGACCACGGCGACCAGCATGGCGGTCATCACCGCGCTGACGCCGCTGCTCACGGTCGGGCTCGGCGCGGCGCTGCTGGGCGAGCCGCCGACCGTCGGCATGGCCGGGGGCGGCGCCCTGTCGCTCGCCGGCCTCGTCTGGCTCGTCAGCGGCGGCGAGCCGGCCCGGCTCGTCGACGGCGGCCTGCATGCCGGCGACGGGCTCATGCTGCTGGCGGCCCTGGCCTATGCGCTCTACGGCGTGCTGCTGAAGCGCTGGAGCCTGCCGCTGCCGGTCTGGCAGTCCACCTATGTGCAGGCGCTGTGCGCGCTGGCGATCATGCTGCCGGCCTTCCTCGCCACGCCCGAGCCGGCGCGCCGGCTCGATGCGGCGACCCTGCCGCTCGTCGCCTATGCCGGCGTCTGCGCTTCGGTGGTGCTGCCCTTCCTGTGGATCCGCGGCGTCCAGCGGCTGGGGCCGAGCCGCTGCGCCATCTTCATGAACCTGCTGCCGGTCCTCACCGCGGCAGCGGCCATCGTCATGCTCGGCGAGCCGGTGCAGCCGTTCCATCTCGTCGGCGGCGCCATGGCCCTGGCGGGCGTGGCCGTGGCGCAGATGCTGCGCCGGCCCCTGGCGCGAGCGCGGCGGGCCGAGGGATGAACGCCATGCACGAGACCGCCGATCACGACCTCCTGCAGCGCATCGCCGAGGCGCTCGAGCGCCTGGCGCCGCCTCTGCGACGCAGTGCGGCTCGCGCTCCGGCCGGACGGCCTGGCAGTTCGTGCAGGACCTGGCCGGCCGCCTGCAGGACGCCGCTCTGGACGCGTGAGCCCTGGCCGCTCGCCGCCGCTCCGGGCGGAAGCCCTTGACGGCGGCGGCCGGGAGTCCTTGTCTCCGCATAGCCTGCCGCCGGGACCGATCGCGATGAGGCTGCTTATCGTCGAGGACAGCGCGCGCCTGCGCGAGCTGCTCACCGACCGCGTCCACGATGCGGGCTGGCGGGTGGACTGCGTCGACACCGCCGCCGGAACGCTCGCCGCCGCCCGGGCCGTCACCTACGACCTCGCGCTGGTCGATCTCGGCCTGCCCGACGGCGACGGCCTCATTCTGATCCGCGACCTGCGCCGCGGCGGCTTCGCCGCGCCGATCCTGGTGATCACCGCCCGCGGCTCGATCGGAGACCGGGTCGCGGCGCTCGACGGCGGAGCCGACGACTATCTGGTCAAGCCGTTCAACCATGTCGAGCTGCTGGCGCGCTGCCGGGCGCTGCTGCGGCGCCGGCCGAGCCATGTCGGCGAGGTGGTCGAGCTCGGCGGCCTCGCCTTCGACCTCGCCACCGGCACGGTGTCGGCGGCGGGCCAGCCCCTGCCCATGGCGCCGCGCGAGCGCTCGGTGCTGGAGCTCCTGGTGCGCAATGCCGGGCGCGTCGTCACCAAGCAGTCGATCGAGACCGCATTGTCGGAGATCGGCGAGGAGATCTCGACCAATGCGGTCGAGCTCGCCGTGTCCCGGCTGCGCCGGCGCCTGCAGCCCTTCGCGCTCGACGCCGCGATCGAGACGGTGCGCGGCATCGGCTATCTCCTGCGCCGGACCCAGAGCCATGGCTGACGCCGCCCGCCGATCGCCGTCCCTGACGCGGATCGTCGCCCTGCGCATCACCCTGTTCGCGATCCTGGCCGCGGCGGTGCAGGCGGCGATGGTCTTCGCCGATTACTACTTCCGCGACGACAGGCTCGCGGTGATGATGATCCAGAGCGAGACGGAGGCCCTGGCGGCGGGCGTGACCGGCGTCCGCGGCCGGCTGGCCTACAGCCTGCCGACGGGTCTGGAGCGCTACGGACCCCTCGACAGCAACTATGTCGCCCGGATCCGGACGGCATCGGGCCAGATACTCTACACCGACTGCGACAGGCGCTGCGACGACAACCTGCTGCCGCCGGCAGTGGACCCGCCTGAACTGTGGTCGCGGCGGCTGAACCGGGGCAAGCCGATCGCCGTGGCCGGCGGGCGGTCCTTCACCATCGGCGGCGAGGTGCTCTTCGTCGAGATCGGCATCCGGGACGATACGCACGGCGTGACCTGGAGGGTGCTGGGCCGCAGGTTCATCGAACGCCTCGCGGTGCCGATGTCGATCATGCTGGCCTGCATCCTGCTCGGCACGGTGGTCTCGGTGCGCTATGCGCTGCGCCCGGTCGCCCGGGCGGCGCGCGAGGCCGAGCACGTCGACCCGCTCGACCCCGGCCACCGCATCAGCCAGTCGGGCATGCCGCGCGAGGTCGCCGACCTCGCCGCCGCGGTGAACCGCAGCCTGTCGCGCATCGGGGCGCTGATGACCTCCCAGCGCCTGTTCACCACCGCCGTCGCCCACGAGATCCGCACGCCGCTCGCCATGATGAAGCTCGAGCTCGGCGCCATCGCCGATCCCGGTGCCCGCAAGGTCGAGGAGGATATCGACCGGCTCGCCGGCTTCATCGGGCAGATCACCGCCCTCGGCCGGCTGGAGAGCACCGACCGCACGGTGTTCCGGCCGGTGGACCTGGCGGAGACCGCGCGCCGGGTCGTCGCCGACATCGCGCCCTGGGTGTACGACCAGGACCACGCCATCGCCTTCTTCGACGCCGGCGCCGCGCCGGTCGACGGCCATGCGGCGCTGCTCGACGACGCGGTGCGCAACCTGGTGGAGAACGCGGTGCGGCATACCCCCGCCGGCACCGCGGTCGAGGTGACCGCCGGTCCGGGCGCGGCGCTGTCGGTCAGCGACAATGCCGGCCTGTTCGGCGCCGAGCGCAGAGACGAGGCCGCCGCACGGCCTGCCGGCGTCGGCCTCGAGATCGTGCGGCGGATCATGGTGCTGCACAAGGGGCGGCTCGTCGTCGCGGTGGCGCCCGCCCGACGGACGGCGATGCGCCTCGACTTCGAGGCCGACGGCGGCGCGGCGGCATAGCGGGCACCGCCGCCGGCCTGACGGCCGACCGCCGTTCCACGGCAAACCGGCCTTCGCCCTTTCCAGGCCGGGCCACAGGCTCTAAGCTGCATCCGTCATGATGAGCACCTTGAACATCGCCACGGTCTTCTTCCTCAGCCGCTGAGGCCGCCGTTCCCGGCGAGAGGATGTGAGAGGCCTTGCCGCGCAGCCGTCCGGCTGGCGGCACGGCCATGGACCGACCGTGACCGCGCCGGCCCGCGAAGGGGCCGCCGGCATGGATCTGGCGACAGAGAGGATATCATGACCGACGAAGGACGAGCGCCCGCGCTGAGCGCAGGGCAGGTCGAGCATTTCATTCGAGACGGATTCGTGCGGATCGACGGCGCCTTTCCGCGCGCGCTGGCGGAGCAGGGGCGCGCCATCCTGTGGCGCGACATGCCCTGCGATCCCGACGATCCCGCGACCTGGACGCGGCCGGTGATCCGGCTCGGCTGGTACGGGCAGGAGCCGTTCCGGCAGGCGGCGAACACGCCCGTCCTGCGCGGCGCCATCGACCGGCTGGTCGGCAAGGGGCGCTGGGGCCCGCGATCGGATCTCGGGACCTTTCCGGTGCGCTTCCCGCATCCGGGCGAGCCCGGCGACACCGGCTGGCACGTCGACCTCAGCTTTGCCGGCGAGGGCGGCGACCCGCACGAGCGGCAGGACTTCTCCGCCTGGCGGGTGAACGTCACCTCGCGCTGCCGGGCGCTCCTGATGCTGTTCCTGTTCTCCGATGTCGGCGAGCACGACGCGCCGACGCGGATCCGGGCCGGCTCCCATCTCGACATGGCACGTTTCCTGGCACCCGCGGGGGAGGCGGGCCGCTCGCATATGCGGCTGGAGGGGATGGGCGCGAACCGGCCGGAGGTTCTGGCCACGGGAGAGGCCGGCACGGTCTATCTCTGCCATCCCTTCCTGGTGCACGCCGCGCAGCCCCACCGCGGCTCGGTGCCGCGCTTCGTGGCGCAGCCCTCGCTCGGGCTCGTCGAGCCCTACCGGCTCGATCGCCCGGAGGCCGAGGCCTCGCCGGTGGAGATCGCCATCCGGCGGGCGCTGGCGGAGAGCCAGGCCTGACGGGCGCGAGGGCCGCCCGGCCCGGAATCGCGGGCCGGGCGGCCATTGATCGATCGACACATCCGAGGACGCGTCGTCACCTTCCGGCTGCCGTCGTGAGGTCCGACGCCGGGCGCCTCCGTATGACGGCGATCACAGGGAGGTGCCTATCAGTGCGCCGACGCCGGCCGTGACGGCCATCGCGATGGCGCCCCAGAAGGCGACACGGACCATGGGCTTGACCATCTCGGCGCCCCCGGCTCTGGCGCCGACGGCCCCCAGCAGCGCGAGGACGACGAGCGACACACCGAACATCGCGGGAACGAGGATGGCCTTCGGCGCGGCGAGAGCAGCCAGGATAGGGAGGATCGCCCCCGAAGCGAAAGTCGCCGCCGAGGTCAGCGCCGCCTGGATCGGATTGGCCGAGATCGCGTCGGAGATGCCCAGTTCGTCACGAGCGTGAGCCGTCAGGGCGTCCTTGGCCATGAGCTGCTCGGCAACCTGCACGGCGAGCGCGGGCTCGACGCCGCGTCCGACATAGATGGATGCGAGCTCCTTGACCTCCGCCGCGCGGTCGGCCGCAAGTTCGCGTTTCTCGCGCGCGAGATCGGCCCGCTCCGTGTCGGCCTGAGAACTCACGGAAACATACTCGCCGGCAGCCATGGACATCGAGCCGGCCACGAGACCGGCAATACCGGTCATCAGGACCGCGCTCGATGACGTTGCGGCCGATGCAACGCCGACCATCAGGCTGGCGGTGGATATGATCCCGTCGTTGGCGCCGAGAACGGCGGCTCGAAGCCAGCCGATGCGGTTGATGAAATGACGTTCCGCTTGAGGGCTCATCCGACATCCTTCCACGAGGGCCGACGGGCGTCGTTCACCGGCATGTCCTACTGCACATCGATCACGATCTCACGTCCCGTTGCGGCCCGATGCCGGAGCAGGCCGAGCCGTGCGATGGTACTCTCGTTCCCCCTTGATCGACAGGCTCCGGCCGGTCCATGCCCGTCAGCCGCGAAAGGGCCTCGTCCATTCCGGCGACCGGTCCGATGGCTCTTGGCATGGTCGGCATCCAGGGTCGGCGCCGCGTCCCGCCGGCAAGGGCTCATCAAACCGGAGCCAGGGCCGAGGCGGGCATGGGCGGCTCCCGGCGGCGCTGCAGCAGGCCGCGCAGGGCCTTGCCGAGGCGCTCGGCGCCGGCCGGGATCTCCTCCGGCGCCGGGGCGGCGTAGCACAGGCGGATGTGGCGGGAGGGGCCGCCCTCGGGCAGGAACAGGTCGCCGGCGCGCACCGACACGCCTTCGTCCGCCGCGGCCGTTTCCAGCTCGCGCGCGGCAAGCCCCGCCGGCAGCGCGGCCCAGAGATAGAGCCCGCCCGCTGGGGCGGCGAGGCGCAGCTCCGGGGCATGGACGGCGAGGCCGGCGATCAGGGCATCGCGCCGGGTGCGCAGCTCGGCGCGCAGGCGCGGGAGATGGCGGGCATAGGCGCCGGTGCGCAGGAACTCGGCCAGGATCGCCTGCGGCAGGGCCGGGGTCGACAGGTCGAGGCTCGCCTTGGCCGGCGCCAGCAGGGCCATGGCCGGGCGCGGCGCCACCAGCCATCCCAGGCGCAGGGCGGCGCCGATGGTCTTGGAGGCGCTGCCCTGCTGGATGACGATCCCGGCCTCGTCGAGGCTCTTGAGCGAGGGCGGCGGCGGCGCGCCGAAGGCAGGATCATCCGACTTGCCGAAGGCGATGTCGCCATAGACATGGCTCTCGACGATCGGCGTGCGGAAGCGGGCGCAGAGCTCCAGGACGCGCCGCCGCCGCTCCAGGCCGAGCAGGCGGCCGGTCGGGCAGTGGAAGCTCGGGATGAGGTAGACGAATTTTGGGCGCAGGCGGATCAGGACATCCTCCAGCGCATCGGGATCGACACCCTCCCGGTCCGTGGCGACGCCCGCCACCTCGGCTCCGACCGCGCGGAACGCCCGGAAGGCGCCGTGCCAGCTCGGGCTCTCGCAGGCGACGGCATCGCCGGGCGAGAGCAGGGCGCGGGCGAGGACGTTGAGCCCCTGCTGGGCGCCACCGGTGACCAGGATCTCGTCCGGCGACGCCCGCACGCCGCCGGCGCGCAGGCTGCCGGCCAACGCCTCGCGCAGCGCCGGGCTGCCGAGGATCGGGGCCGAGCGGGTCAGGAGGTCGGGCGAGGCCGCGGCCTTCGCGGCGCAGGCCCTCAGGGCCGCGCGGGGGGCGAGATCGGGATGCAGCCAGCCGTCGGCGAGGGGGATCGCCTGCGCCGGCGCCGGAAGGGGCAGGGCAGGGCGGGCGAGGCGCGAGGCGAGCAGCGGCCAGGCGACGGCTGCCGGCGTGCCGTCCGGGTCGTCGGCGATCACCGTCGCGCCGCGACCGACATGGCCGCGCACCAGCCCGGCCGCCTTCAGCTCCTGGTAGGCGGCAGTGACCGTGGTGCGGCTGAGGCCGAGCGCCTGGGCATGCAGCCGCTCCGACGGCAGCCGCGTGCCGACGGCGATGCGGCCGGCGCGGATCGCCTCGGCCAGGGCGGCGCCCAGCTGCAGATAGAGCGGCCGGTCGGAGGCGGGGTCCGGCCGGAATCCGGGCAGGAGCGGCCTGTTCGCCTGGGGCATCGCGAGTCCCTCACCAGTCCAATCCAAAATTGGATATTAACATCGATCAAGAAGATCGCTAACAGGCAGGGCCATCGACGAAATTGGATGCCGATCCGAGGTCCTCATGCGCGCGCCGATCTTCCAGCTCGATGCCTTCACCGACCGCCGCTTCGCCGGCAATCCCGCCGCCGTCATGCCGATGGAGCGCTTCCCCGAGGACGCGGTGCTGCAGGCGCTCGCGGCCGAGAACAACCTGGCCGAGACGGCCTTCCTGGTGCGCCAGGGCGGCGATTACCGCCTGCGCTGGTTCACGCCCACCGTCGAGGTGCCGCTGTGCGGCCATGCCACGCTGGCGAGCGCCGCGGTGGTGATGGAACGGCTGGAGCCGGGACGCGATCAGGTGGTCTTCCACTCCGCCAGCGGGCTGCTGACGGTGAAGCGGGCCGCCGCCGGCTACGTCATGGATTTCCCGGTGCGGCCGTCCAAGCCGGTGGCGGAACCGGAGGGCCTCGCCGCCGCGCTGGGTGCGCCGCTGGCGGCGGTCCATGTCAATCCGTTCAACTATATGGCGGTCCTGGCCGACCCGGCCGTGCTGCGCCGGCTCAGCCCCGACCTGGCGGCGATCGCGGGCTTCGACCGCGCCGGCGTGATCGTCACCGCGCCGGGTGACGGGCCCTACGACTTCGTCAGCCGCTACTTCGCGCCGGCCAAGGGCATTCCCGAGGATCCCGTCACCGGCTCCGCCCATTGCATGCTGGCGCCCTACTGGGCCGGTCGCCTCGGCAAGACGGCTTTCCGCGCCTTCCAGGCTTCGCCGCGCGGCGGCGAGGTGGTGTGCCGGCTGGTCGGCGAGCGCGTCGAGCTCGAAGGGGCCTGCGTCTTCTATCTCGAGGGCCACGCGGAGTTCTGAGAGGGCGGTCCGGGCGGGATCAGGCCGCGTCGGAGCGGCTGGCGCCCTCGATATGGCGGCGCAGCAGCGCCTCGGCGAAGGCGATGTCCCCCTCTGCGATGGCATCGAGGATGGCGATGTGCTCGCTGCAGACGCGGCGGATCCGTGCCTCGGGCAACCGGTCGAACCAGGCATATTCGGTGAGGCGCCGCAGGCTGTTCTGCTGGCGCACGGCCTGGACCAGGAAGCGGTTGCCGGACCAGGCCGCCAGCGCCTCGTGGAACGCGGCATTGGCTTCGAACCATCGGTCCCGGTGCAGGGCGGGCAGCGGCATCGCCATCACCTCGGCCAGGCCGGCCCGAATGGCGGCGAGCTCGGCCGCGTCGGCGCGGAAGCCGGGATGGCGCAGGGCGCCGCATTCGACGATGAGACGGAACTGGTAGCTCTCCTCCTCGACGCGGTCGGTGTCGAGGCTGCCGGCGAAGGCCCAGCCGTGGCCGCGCTGGCGCTGCACCAGGCCTTCGGCCGCAAAGCGCAGCAGCAGCTTGCGGATGGTGCCGCGCGGCGCGCCGTAGCGCTCCGCCAGCAGGGCTTCCGAGACGTCGGCGGGCACGGCGCCGGTCGCCCGATCCGCCATCAGCCGCCTTTGCAGGTGCTCGAGCTCCGACGGCGGGGCGACGCCCTCGACGTCGCCGTTGCCGGGCTGGCGCGCCAGGCGAAAGCCCCGGCCTTCGCCGCGGCGCAGAATGCCGCGCTCGGCCAGCCAGGCCAGGGCCGAGCGCACCGGCGAGCGCGACACCGCCAGCTGCCGGGCCAGGGCCGAGTCCGAGACGCGCCTGCCGACCGGCCAGCGCTCGGCGGCGGCCAGGGCGACGATCTGGCGGACAATCTCCCTCTGCAGGTCGCTTCCAACCACCGTCGCCCCCTGGTCAGACGTCTTTTGCATGAGTGAAATACGATTGACAGGCAAGCCATGGGCGATAGCATGGATGGTAGCTATCCAAAAACCATCTTGGCGACGTCGCATGAGCCCCTATCCCGCCGCCTTTCCCTTCGTCTCGGTCTCGGGAACGCCGTTCGAGCGCGGGCTGCGCTACGGTGCGGCGGTTCCGGAGCGGATCGAGGCCAGCGCCGCGCTCTATCGGCACCAGCTCGGCGCCATCGGCTACGGCCCGTCCGAGAAGACACGCCTGATCGACAGCTTCGCGGCCGAGATCGCGCGGTTCGGCGAGGCCTATCTGGAGGAGATGCGCGGCATTGCCCAGGGAGCGGGCGTGTCCTTCGCCGACATCGTGATGATCAACGCCCGCACCGAGGTCGTCGCCCGGGCCCGGCTGGAGCAGGGCCTGACCGCGGTCGAGGAGGACGAGCCCGAGGAAGGCTGCACCGGTGCCATCGTGCTGCCCGAGCGCAGCCGGGACGGGGCGCTGATCCATGCCCAGAACTGGGACTGGCGCACCGAATGCGCCGGCACCGGCATCGTGCTGCGGGTGCAGCGGGACGACGGGCCCGACATCCTGACCTTCGTCGAGGCCGGGGGCCTCGCCCGCAACGGCATGAACAGTGCCGGTGTCGCCATCACCGCCAACTATCTGGAATCGGACCGCGACTATCGCCAGCCGGGGGTGCCGCTCGCCCTGATCCGCCGCAGGGTGCTGGAGCAGGCGCATTTCGCCCTGGCGCTGCGCGCGGTCGCGGCCACGCCCAAGGCCTGCTCCAACAACATGATGCTCTCGACGGCCGCGGGCTTCGCCATCGACCTCGAATGCGCGCCGGACGAGGCGTTCCAGATCCTGCCGACGGAGGGCCTCATCGTGCACGCCAACCACTGGGTCAGCCCGGTGGCGCTCGCCAAGCTGCGCGATACCGGCCTGCCGCGCGTGCCGGACAGCCCCTATCGCGACTGGCGGGTGCGCGGGATCCTCGATGCGGCGGGTGCCCGGCTCACGGCCGACGACGTCAAGCGCGCCCTGTTCGACGACTTCCTCACGCCGCACGCGGTCTGCCGGCCGCCGGCGACCGATGCCGGCGCGAACCCGTCCTCGACCGTGGCGATGGTGGTGATGCAGCCGGCCGCCGGCATCATGGACGTGTGCTGCCTACCGGCCGTCAACCGCGGCTTCACCCGCTACGGCTTCGCCGGGGAGCCGGTCCGCCTGGCGGCGTGACGCCGGCTTCGGCCTCCGCGGCCGGATGATCGGGGCCGGCCGGGGGCTGGTCCGCGCCGGTCCGGTCGAGGTTGCGGTTCAGCCGCTGCAGCAGCGCGGCGAGGGTGGCGATCTCCTCGTCGCTGAAGCCGGCCAGAGCCTCGGCGTTGCCCGACATCAGCACCTCGCGGACCGCCGGCAGCCGCGCCAGCGCCGTCTCGGTCAGGGAGATCAGGCTGCTGCGGCCGTCCTGCGGGTCCGGCACGCGCCGGATCAGGCCGTCACGCTCCATCCGCGCCAGCATCTGCGCCATGGAGGGCTGCTCGATCCTGGCGAACTGCGCCAGCTCCTTCTGCGACAGGGCGGCGCCGCTCCGGAGCGCGGCCAGCACCGGCAGGTGGCCGACGCCGATGCCGAAGGGCTTCAGGCGGCTCTCCCCGAGCCGAGTGAAGGCGCGCGCCGCGCGGTTGACGAGATGGGCGGGCGTCGGGTTGGAGAAGGGATCCCAGTCGGTCATGCCTGGCTCTTGCATAGGTGCCTATGTTCATTTATATAGGCACCTATATAACTCAAGGCGAAAGGCTTGTCATGATCCCTCGTATTGCCATCGTGGGTGCCGGCCCCGGCGGCCTGACCCTGGCCCGCATCCTCGACCTCGGCGGCATCGCCGCGACCGTGTTCGAGCAGGAGGCGCATGCGCTGGTGCGGCCGCAGGGCGGCACGCTCGACCTGCATGTCGGCTCCGGCCAGCTCGCGCTGACGCGCGCCGGCCTGACCGCCGAGTTCGAGCGCATCGCCCGCTACGAGGACCAGGGCAGCCGGCTCTACGACAAGGCGGGCCGGCTGCTGCTCGCGGATGACGACGCGGACGGCGACCGCCCGGAGGTCGACCGCACGGCGCTGCGCAACGTCCTGCTGGCCTCGCTGCCTGAGGGCCGGGTTCGCTGGGGCCACGCCCTGCGCGAGGTGCGGCCGCGCGAGGACGGACGCTACGACCTCGTCTTCGAGGGGGCGAGCGCCGGTCCCTTCGATCTCGTGGTCGGCGCGGACGGCACCTGGTCGCGGGTGCGCCCGCTCGTCTCGGCCTACAGGCCGCAATATACCGGGCTCACCTTCATCGAGTTCGGCATCGACGACGTCGACACGCGCCACCCCGCGCTGTCGCGGCTGGTCGGGCGCGGCAAGATCGGGGTGGAAGGGGATGCCAGGTCCCTGATCGTGCAGCGCAACGGCCATGCGCACCTGCGAGGCTATGCGATCTTCCGCGTGCCGACGGACTGGGCCGCCCGGCGCTTCGACTTCTCCGCGCCCGCTGCCGCCCGCGCCCGCCTCGCCGCCGAGTTCGAGGGCTGGGCGCCGGAGATCCTCGACCTGATCCGCGCGGCGAACGATCAGATCGTGGCGCGCGCCATCCATGCCCTGCCCGTCGGGCATCATTGGCCGAACCGGGTCGGGGTGACGCTGCTCGGCGATGCCGCGCATGTCATGTCGCCGTTCGGCGGCGAGGGCGTGAATGCCGCCATGCTCGACGCGGCCGAGCTCGGCCGCCTGCTGGTCGAGACGCAGGACTGGCGGGAGGCGGTCCGGACCTACGAGGCCGAGATGTTCCAGCGCATCGTCGAGCCCGCCACCGAAGCCGCCGAGGCGGCGGCGACCGAGCTGTCGCATGACAGCCTGGCCCTTACCCTCGCGCACTTCAGCGAGCACGCCCGGTCCCGGACGGCACAGGCGGCTTCGACCTGAGATCCGGCCGCCATTTCAGTTGCACGACCCTTGCATCGCGCCGGATTGTGGGGGAGAGCAACGCGTCCCGCCGGGGCGGGTTCGGATGGTGGCACGATGCAGGCGCTGGTCGACAGGATCTACGGCACGCTGAAGGCGCGGACGGGGGAGGGGCGCGTCGCGGACTATATTCCGCAGCTCGCCAAGGTCGACCGCGACAAGTTCGGCATCGCCATCGAGATGGTCGACGGCACCTCCTTCGTCGCCGGTGACGTCGACGAGCCGTTCTCGATCCAGAGCGTGTCCAAGGTCTTCACCCTGACCCTGGCGCTCGGCAAGATCGGCGATTCCCTCTGGGCGCGGGTCGGGCGCGAGCCCTCGGGCACGCCGTTCAACTCCATCGTGCAGCTCGAGCACGAGCGCGGCATCCCGCGCAATCCCTTCATCAATGCCGGCGCCATCGTGGTGGCGGACGTGATCCTGGCCGGGCACGAGCCGCGCGAGGCGATCGGCGAGATCCTGCGCTTCGTGCGCTTCCTCGCCGACGACGAGACGATCTCGATCGACCCCGCGGTCGCCCGCTCCGAGACCGAGACCGGCTTTCGCAACGCGGCGCTCGCCAACTACATGCGCTCCTTCGGCAACATCCACCATGCCGTGGAGAAGGTGCTCGGCGTCTATTTCCACCACTGCGCCATCGCCATGTCCTGCCGCCAGCTGGCACGCGCCGGCCTGTTCCTGGCCAATGGCGGCCGCAACCCGCTCACCGGCTTCGGCGTGGTCTCCAGGGAGCGGGCGCGCCGCATCAATGCGCTGATGCTGACCTGCGGCCACTACGACGGCTCCGGCGATTTCGCCTTCCGGGTCGGGCTGCCCGGCAAGAGCGGCGTCGGCGGCGGCATCCTGGTCACCGTGCCGGGCCGCGCCTCGATCGCGGTGTGGTCGCCCGGCCTCGACGCCAACGGCAATTCCCGCGTCGGCTCGCTCGCCCTGGAGGCGATCGCGCAGGAGACCGGCTGGTCGGTGTTCTCGCGATAGGCTGGCGGCGCGCCGCCAGCCTATCGCCTGATCAGGCGTCCTCGTCCTCCATGTCCTGGCCGCCTGGGACATGGATGATGCGGTCGCGGCTGTAGGAGAGGATCTCGCGCTTGCCGGCATGGTTGGCCGGGCCGACGAGGCCCTCCTTCTCCATGCGCTCGACCAGGGAGGCGGCGCGGTTGTAGCC